>DATGGF010000533.1:0-9976 GCA_035308625.1 Acidimicrobiales bacterium
GGGGCTACGGCGTCGTGATCGGTCCCCAGGCAGGCAGAGAGGCCCTCAGCACCGTCGCCAAGCGGATCGATCACCACCCGGCGGGGTGGGTGGCCCAGCCAGTTCTGAACCTGTCTACGATGCCGACTCTTGTCGACGGGAACGTAGCTCCCCGTCATGTCGACCTTCGTCCCTTCACGCTCCTCGGCCCGACCGGTGCCTATGTCACGCCCGGCGGGCTCACCAGGGTGGCCCGACGAGCAGGGTCTCTCATCGTCAACTCATCGCAAGGGGGTGGGAGTAAGGACACGTGGGTCGTACAGGACGCAGTCCCTTCTCTGAGATCCCGATGAGCAGATCTCTCCTCGCCCGCACCGCCGCCCACCTCTACTGGGCCGGGCGCTACATCGAGCGGGCAGAAGACATGGCCAGGCTGGTCCTCGTCCATGGCGACGCCCATGTCGACCTCCCTGTAGGCGAAGACGTTGGCTGGAGGCCGCTTCTGGCCGTCGCGGGCGTCGAAGGGGCATTTGCGGAGCACCTTCGTTGGACGAACACCGCAAGACCAGTTGGCGAGCCGAGCGAACAGGAGGTAATCGATTTCCTCCTGTGCTCGCGGGACAACCCAACGAGCATCTTGGCAAGCGTGGAGAGCGCTCGGGAAGTGATGCGGTCGGCGCGACCAGCGATCCCCCGCGAAGCCTGGGAGCTTTGTAATAGCTTGCTCTTTCGTCTAAAGGATCATTGCAACTCGATACGATCACGCCGGGAGCGTGTGGGCTGGCTGCGCCAGGTAATTTCCGACGGCGAGCGCCTCAATGGCGCGTTATGGGCGGCGATGTCCCGAGATTCCGCCATGGCGTTCACGCGCGTCGGCCAGAACATTGAACGAGCCGACTTGACCCTCCGAGTTCTTTCGGTTCGAGTCGCGGCATTGGTCGACCACGACGATGCCGAGCCCTTTGGTCACGTGCGGGCCATGGCGGTGTTGCGCTCCTTGGCCGCTCAGCAGTCATTCCGCCGGAGTAACCCAGCTCATCGGGGATCCGGGGCAATGCTCAGGTTCCTCATCCAAGACGAGTCGTTTCCCCGCTCTGTCGCCGCCTGTCTGAGCGAGATCCGCGAACAGCTCAAGGAGCTTCCTCACAACGAAGATGCGGTCGCCACGTGCAGCGAGAGCTCGGTGCAGATCGCCGGAATCAACTGCGACGCTCTATCGGCCGCTGGTCTTTGTGAGTTTGCGTCAGCATTGCAAGCACTTCTGCGCGCGCTGCATCAGCGGATCGAGTCCGCTTGGTTTCCGTCGTCGGTGACGCCGCCTTACTCGTCCGACATTCGAGTCACATCAGCCCGACAGACAAGACAAGAGGATCCGCAAGGGTGGTCCGAGGCGGCCGTTGAGCCCGGCTACCGTCAGTTCCGTGTGGCACATCGCACCGTGTACCGGTATGAAGAGGTGGCTGAACAGTCCTACAACGAGGCACACCTGCGACCCAGAGATACTTCTTTCCAACGACGACTGAACTACCAACTCAAGGTCGAGCCGGAACCGACGGGCTGGTCCGAGCATTTGGATGTCTTTGGCAACGACGTCGTCACCTTCGTTGTTCGAGGTGCGTTCGACGTCCTGACAGTCGACTCCCTGTCAGAAATCGAATTGGTACGTGCACCCGAGCCACCGCCAGGCATGCCATGGGAGTCAGTGCGGACCCTCCTCGACACTGATAGGCAGGAGACTACCCGGAGGGCCCGGCGATTTCGAACCCCGTCGAGGCTTGTCCCAGTGTCCGCGGAGCTCGAGGCATATGCCTTGGCCTCGTTCTCACCGAACCGTTCGATTGTGGCAGCCGTTCGGGAACTCGCAAGTCGAATCCACGAGGATTTCCGATACGAGCCGGGACTCACCTCAGTCACGACGCCCGTTCTCGAAGTGTTTGGCGACCGCCGAGGCGTCTGTCAGGACTTTGCTCACATAGCAGTTGGTAGTCTCCGCTCGATTGGACTGGCTGCCAGATACGTAAGCGGGTACATCGAGAGCGCCAGAACGTCTAGCAGCGGGCTGATAGGAACTGAGGCATCACACGCGTGGGTTTCGACGTATCTTCCAAGTTGGGGTTGGCTGGACTTCGATCCGACCAATAATCAGTTCGTGAAGGATGGTCACGTGACGACCGCTTGGGGTCGTGACTACGGCGACGTGTCACCGCTTCGGGGGTCTGTGGTCGGAGGCGGAAGGGCACACAGCCTTGAGGTCACAGTCGAGATGACGGATATCGCCGGCCATCAATAGGGACGGACTCCAAAGGAGATCTGAACGGGCCACTCGGGCCTTGTCTGAGGTTTCCCGACCGGATGGTTACTGCCCGGAGGGCGATCGGGTCAGGCACCCTGAGGGCGAGGCTACGGCTCAGGTAGGTCTTGGCGAACGAACGGACCGTTTGGTCGGGGCCTTCGGGGTTCGCTAACTCCGGAGCTTGGACCTCGGTCCGGGTAAGGAACCATGTTCTCCGCGATCGCCAACACCTCATCCAAAGAGTCGTAGACAGCCGACTCCACGAGGACAAGGCGCCTACCCAGAAGCTATTTTCCCAGCTAGCCCCCGTAGCTCAGAGGATAGAGCGTCGGTTTCCTAAACCGTGCGTCGCAGGTTCGAGTCCTGCCGGGGGCGCTCAGAATCTGTCGTTTTTTGATGTCGTCGTCCCGAGGTAGATGGAACTCGGAGTAGTGCCGCCCAGGTAGAAGGTGTCCACACCTACGGCGCTGGTGGTGGTCGAGAGCGTTTGCGTCTCGTGCGGCACATCGCTCGTGGTGATCGTCAGTCGGAGCTGGTGGCCGGGCTCGATGGTGGCGTGGGTCGGGAACACCTCGATCTGTAGCTCGGTGATCTGGCCGGGCGTCAACGGGACCTGCGACGCCGGGGTGAAGGGATGCCAGGGGGGCGATTCCAAGCACCCAAGGGACCACGCCGCCTCGGAACAAGGGCGTAGCAACGGGTGAATTTCTGTGATGCCTGGTCCGTAGGCCCTTGGTCGAGACGGGCGGATTGGCCAGCGACGAGAAGAGGAGACACATGTCCACCATGACGAGGTCGTTGCCGCTTTGGCCGGGGCGGAGGCCGGCGCTGCTCGGAGTGGCCGCCGTCGCGCTGGCTCTGGCCGCCTGTAGTAGTTCCAACCCCTCGGCGGGATCGAGCTCGTCCAACGGCGCCTCCAACAGCTCGTCCAACAGCTCCTCGACGAAGAAGCCCTCCGAGAGCTTCAGCACGTCGAACGTAGGGGGCCTCGGCTCCATCGTGGTCGACGGTCAAGGTCACGCCGTCTACATCCTGACGGCAGGTGGCCACACCAACGCACCGTGCACCGATGCGTCGGGTTGCACCAAGGTCTGGCCCGACCTCCCCCTTCCCGACGGAGTGTCGGCGGCCACCGCCGGGTCGGGGCTGCAGAGCTCGCTTCTGGGCACGATGAAGCTGAGTGACGGAGAGACGTATCCCACCTACAACGGCTGGCTCATGTACGAGTACACCGGCGACACCGGTGGGGGACAGGCCAATGGGCAGGGAATCAAGAGCTTCGGTGGCACCTGGTACGTGCTGAGTGCGAGCGGGAACCCGGTCACCTCGTCGTCGAGCGGCTCCGGCGGTGGCTCGTCGGGCGGCTATGGCAACGGCAACGGGTACTAACAACCCACGGGCTGTGGCGCGAAGCGCGGGACCTGACCCCTACTGCTTGGAGGGTCGAATCTGGGGCGAGAACGCGCCCAGCACTCCGCCGACGGCGATACATGCACCCAGGATCCCTGCGAACGGGGCCCAACTGGTGAACGCCGCGGCCCCGACGAGGATCAGCAAGATGATCAGCCCCAAGCCAAGCAGCAGGCCGCCGAGCAGTCCTCGGATCGGCCGGCGGGTCAGGCTGCGTGCCCACACGGCGGAGAACAGAGTGAGGCCCGACAGCAAGACGAATCCGATGCCGACCCAGAACAGGGCCCCGGCGGCGGGGTCGCCGTTGAGCTTCACGTACAGGGCTCCGGTGCATTTCCCGCCTGTGCCGCTGATCTCGCCGTTCACGTAGAAGGTCCCCGTCAGCCCCAACCACGAGGGCAGGTACTTGCCGGCCTTCTCGACCCCGGACTTGGTGGTCGCGTGAGAATTGTTGGCGGACCCTCCCGACTTGACCGGGAAGCCGTCCAAGTGGACCCACCAGTGGTGGTTCGTGATGACGGTTGCCGTGCTCCCGTGCCAGCGCACGGTGCCGCCCCGCTCCACCACCAGCGGGTGTGAGGCTGATGCGCCACCTCCTCCGGGTGCGGTCGCGGAATCGAGCGTGGTGCCCTTGCCGTCGATCGACGTTCCGCCGCCTTGACATCCTCCCGATCCGTTGAGGGTGACGCCCACCGTCCCGGTACCCGCGGCCACGGCAAGCCTCGGCGCTGCCATCGCCGGACTGGCGATGAGGGCAATGGCCGCAGCGCCCGACACGACAAGACCGGCAATGACAGTTGTCGTTCCCGCCTTCACGAAGTGCCCCCTTGTGCTCGGGAGCTCACGTTCGTGTGTGGAGTCACCGAAACGCAGCTCCGTGACCCAATGACCGGATCTCAGGCGATCGATGGTCATGTTCCTACCAACGCGGTCGGGCTATGACGTCGGTCTTGGGCCTAGACGCTTGACGGCCGAATACTGATGGTCGGATCCAGGGCTGTCAATGGTTTCTGCCAACCGCGTTTGCCAGCCGCGTTTGCCAGCCGCGTTTTCCAGCCGTGTCACACCACTCGCGTCCGGTCTTCCGGTTGGGTCGTGGGCCTGGATTCGGTCCGCCCGAGCCGGTCCTGGCGACTCCCGGATGTGGGGCCCTGCCGCTCAAAAGGGCCGGTCGGGAGGCCTAAAACCGTAACCAGGCGGGGGCAACTACCGTCGGGAGGCTGGTCGGTTTCTGGAGGGTTTGCCTGCTGCTTACCTCGCCGGGGCGACCGCCGGGGACCCTTGGCCTTGGCCGGGGTCCTCGTCATGTCGGCCGCTGATCGGCGGATGCGTTAGCCCATCACCGGGTGACGGTGGAGCCAGCACAGCCCCGACCAGTGCCGCGTCCAATTGCGACACCGCCGCCGGCCGCTCGGTGCTTCGGTGTGGGGCACCAGGATCATGGCTCGGCACTGCTCGCTCATGATCGCCCTCCTCCGACGGGCGGCCCAACGATCAGGACCAGCGGATGCGCCCGCCTTCTCGCCAATGCTCCAGGACTCGGGTGTCGCCCTCGACCACGATCGGTCCGCCGAGAGCGCGCCGGTTCCACAGTAGGAGATAGAGGTCGGTCGCCGGCCCGCTGACCCGGCAGTCGGCAACGCCAACGCCGTCGGTGACCACGCGCCGGTCGGGTTCGATCCGGATCGACCACCCACGTCGGGAGCCTGTGGGCTCCACGGCCAAGGTCACGGGAGGATCCGAGACCAGAGTTCCTCTCGAGCGGCCGAAGAAGCAGTGAAGGAGCTCGTCGATACCGTCGAGCGAGAGCTCGGAGCTGAACTGGCTAGGCCATCGGGCGGCGGCTTCTGCGTCGGCGCAATGGATCGCCGTCTCGTGGGCTTGGCGTCGGGCCCAGAAGAGCAGGGGCGACGGAGCGGGCAGGAACGTCCAGCACTGCAACCCGGGGTCGGCGTCACTCAAGGCTGTGACCAGGTTGTCCAGTCCTGCGTGGTAGTGCGCCAGGAGCTCGTGGTCGGGCACGGGCGCGAAGTACGCCGCCTCTTCGGCCGGGTCGGGCTCCGGCTTCCCCTTCGAGACGAACGAAGTGGCCCACCGATGCACGCCACAGATGTGGGCCACGAGGTCGCGGACGCTCCACTCGGGGCAGGTCGGCACGGGCTCGTCCAGGGCGCACGAGGCCGCCGCCCGCCCTAGTCGATCCCCGGCATCTTGGAGACCGGAGACGAAATCCTCGAGGTCCACGGCCACCGATGATGGCACCTCGGAACTGATTGTCCCGGCGACCGGGCACCGCTCACCGTGGTCGGATCCAGGCTGGCGGTGCTCCCCGAAGGACGCAGGGTGCCTGTGACGCCGCGCCCGGTTGCCACTGGCACCTCAAAGGTCCCGCTTCCTCAATCCTGACGATGCCCGCGACGGGTCCTCCCGATCAAGATCCAGCTTGAGCAGCCGGGTGCGCAGTGCCCGAGGTCATGGGCGACCGCAGGCGGCAGGGGGTCGGGAGGGCGAATGCAACGTCGGGCCATCCGGAGAGGACTGTCGCTCGCCGCGGCGACCTCACTTGGCACATTGCTACTGAGCTTCGGCAGTTCGGTGACGTCGGCTCCAGCCGGCGCCAGCTGCACCAGCTCGGCGGCTGCTGCACCTGCTCCCACTCGGCAAGGGAAGTTCCTCGGCATCGTGCCGAAGGCGTCGAACGGTTCGGGGGTCTCCTGTGCCAACGTCGCTGGTGGAGGGACGCCGGTCAACGAGGCCAAGAAGTTCAAGGGCAAGCCACCCCTCATCAATCACGCCGGCACGGTCATGGGATCGAACACCACGCCCGGTGACGTCACGGTGACCCCGATCTACTGGGATCCGAGCAGCACACTTCCCGGCACCTATATGACCCACGTGAATCACTACGTGCGGGACGTCGCCCACGACAACGGATCTCTCCCGGGCGCCCTCACCAACGTGTACTCCGTCGACGAGCAGCTGGGAATCAACTACGACATCAAGTACGCAAACTCAGGGCTCTATCAGCCGAAGACCGACACGGATGCGTTCCCGCCCAACGGTTGTACTCCGGACAGCCGGGTTGTCTACAACGACAGCAGCCATTACTCCCACTGTCTGACTGACGCCCAACTCCAGACCGAGCTCACGACGTATCTGTCCGCGAACGGCATGGCCAGCACCTTGACCCGCCTCTACCTCATCATGCTGCCCAAGGGCGTGGAGTCGTGCTTCAACTCAGGGAGTGGTACCGGAAGCGGATGCTCCACTCCCTGGGTGGGCACGGGATTCTGTGGCTACCACAGCTCGCTCTCGGGTCCGAACCCACCGGTGTACGCCGACCTCCCGTTCCCGAGCTATGGCGCTCCGGGCGCCCCCTTCACCTGCGCGGGCACGGTCGGCGGCGTCGTCGAATCTCCGAACTTGGATCCCGACGCCGATGTCATCATCAGTATCGTCAGCCACGAGGTGAACGAGGCGATCACCGATCCCTATGGGTCGGCCTGGTTCGACAGCTCCGGCGCCGAGATCGGCGACGAGTGCGCGTACATCTACGGGACCCTCGTGGGGACAGCGGGCCAGCTGTACAACCAGACGATCAACGGCAACCACTACATGACCCAGGAAGAGGCGAGCAACGAGAATTACACGTTCGCCAAGAAGAAGCCCTGTGTGCAGGCCGTCGACCTGCCTGTGGCGGTCCTCAAGGTGAAGCCCAAGAGCCCGGCGCACAACACGCTTGTCACCTTCGACGGCCACAAGTCGCAGGGGGGTGGCCTGAACTTCACCTGGAACTTCGGCGATGGTTCGCTACCGGTGAACACCGGGAGCACCAATACGACGACGCACACCTACACGGCCGCGGGGAATTACACGGTGACGCTTACTGTCAACGATGTCGTGGGCCTGCAGAACACGTCAGGGATCGCCACGCAGATCATCACGGTCAAGTAGCCACCGACCTACCGAGGTCCAGCGGTGGCCGGAGCGGTTCGTTTCGGCGCGCCGTGGACTCAGCTGGCCGCGTAGTGGACCGGAGCCTCTCCTAAGAGGAACTTGCTCAGCCGTTCGGCCGGCATCGGCTGGGCGAAATGGAAGCCTTGGGCCAGGTGACAGCCGATGGCGCGCAGGGCCTCGAGCTCGTCGGGTTCCTCCACTCCTTCGGCCACGCAATCGAGCTCCAGGGCGTCGCCCAAAGCGATGATGGCCTCGATGATCGACGGACCGCCGCTACCCGCGCACAGCGCGGTGACGAACGAGCGGTCGATCTTCAACAAGTCGACCGGGAACCGGCGGAGATAGCTGAGCGAGGAGTAGCCGGTGCCGAAGTCGTCGAGGGCCAGCCGAACACCGAGCCCCTTGAGCTCGGCCAGGCTGGCCAAGGTGCCTTCGGTGTCCTGCATGAGGACGGACTCGGTGATCTCCAGCACCAGGGCGGAAGGCTCGAGCCCGGCCTCCGTCACCGCCATGGCCACGTCGTCGATGAACCCGGCGTCCTGGAGCTGCGACGCCGACACGTTGACGCTCACATAGAGCGGCTGCTCGGGGTGCTCGCGACGCCACGAGCCCAGCCACCGGCACGCCTGGAAGAGGATCTGGCGGCCCAGCGCCACGATGATCCCGGTCTCTTCGGCCAGCGGCACAAAGGTGGTGGGCGGCACCTGCCCTCGGCGGGTGTGGTGCCAGCGCGCCAGAGCCTCGACGCCCACCACCCGGCTTTCGTCGAGATCGACGATCGGCTGGAAGTGCACTTCGACCTCGCGGGTCTTGATGGCCTTTCGCAGGTCGGCCTCGAGCTCGATGCGCTCGAGCAAGCTCTCGTACATTCCTTCCTCGAACACCACCGACCGGTCCTTGCCTGCGTTCTTGGCCCGGTACATGGCCACATCGGCATTGCGCAGCACCTCGTCGGCAGAAAGGCCGCCACGGCTGGCCAGGGCGATGCCGACGCTGGCGCTGAGGGCCACGTCGGCGTGGGCCACGGTGAACGGAAGATGGAAGGTCTCGAGGATCCGCTGGGCCGCCTCTTCGGCGTCGAGCGGACCTGAGGTGTGCTCGAGGAGGACGGCGAACTCGTCGCCCCCCAGACGGGCCACCGTGTCCCCTTCGCGGACCGAGCCCGTCAGGCGCTCGGCCACCTCGAGCAGCAGCCGGTCACCGGCGGCGTGGCCGAAGCGATCGTTCACGAGCTTGAAGTCGTCGATGTCCACGTAGAGGATGGCCGCTTCGATCCCGGGGCGCCGCCGCACGGCCAGGGCGTGGTCGAGACGGTCCAGGAACCGCGTGCGGTTGGCCAAGCCGGTGAGCGGGTCGTGCATGGCCTTGTACAGCGCGTCGTTCACGGCGTCGTGCAGAGCCGCCACGGTTTTGGCGTCGGTTACGGCCAGGCTGGCGTGCTCGGCGAAGGACTGGACCAGCTCGCGCTCGGAAGCGCTGAAGGTGCGGCCCGAGGTCTGGGAGGCGACCACCAACGTCCCCACCACCGTGCCGTGCTCGTGCACTGGTGCGGCGATGGTGGCCTCGAGCCCCGATTCGATGCCGGCTCGGAGCGCTTCGGGTGAGCTCTGGTACGCCTCTATGACCGTGAGCTCGTCTTCGGCCACGGCTCGGCCCACCACGCCTCGCCCGATGGGAACCTGGGCCCGGCCGGGCTCGAAATCGTCTGGCATCCCGACGGTGAACGACGGGGTCAGCGTCACGGCTGACTCGTCGAGAAAGAAGAGCATCACCCGTTCGCCCGGGAAGAACGTAGCCACCCCGGCGGTCACGGCCCGGAGCGCGTCGTCCATCGGCGCCCGGGTGGAGATCAGGCGTTGGATGGCCGACTGCTGTTCGAGCAGGCGCTGGCGGCCGCGTAGGGCGCTGACCACCCGGAGGTTGTTGAGCGTCAAAGAGAGGACCCGGGCCATCGAACGCAGCAACCGGACCTCGTCGGTGTCGAAGTCGGCATCGGGTCGCGCCAGGACCAAGGCGGCGTGGTCGCCGTCGATGGGGAATTCGATGGCCACCGTCCGGCACAATCCGACGCCGGCCACTGCCAGCTCGGCGGCAGAAGCGGTGCTGACCTCGATCAGATCGAGGACGGGTGTGCGCCCGGCCGGGAAGCCGACACTGGCCGACACCGTCCCGTTGACGACGATGGCGGCGGCCGGTGCCTCAAATGCCTCGGTGGTGAGTTCGAGCGCGCCTCGCAGGGCTTGGCTCTCGTCGGAGTACGCCGACACCGACGCCAGGAACTCGGCCAGATGCTGGGCGGCCCACGAGGACTGATGCATCAATCATGCGATCGCTAGG
>DATGGF010000534.1:0-3432 GCA_035308625.1 Acidimicrobiales bacterium
CGCGGCGACAGCGGCCGTCCCCTCGTCTCCGGCGTGATGGAGCCGGCCACCCGCTGCTGATCTTTCCCGGAACCGAATCCAGGTGATTACCCGGATCCGGTTCTCGGTCATCCCCGGTGCCGGTGTTGCCCGTCACCCACGGCTCCCATCCGCCGCGCCTGAGATCGCGGGTGCAGCGCGGGCACGAGCCGCCTAGGGTTGAGCCGCGGACGTCCAGTGGGGCCTGGCGGCGGGACGGAGGTGGCGGCGATGTTCGGCGAGCGGCGGGTGGCTGCTGCACGGGTGGCGGCGGCAATGGCGGCCATGGCCATCGGGACCGGAGTCACTTCGATCGAGGTGCAACACGGGGGGACCGCCGCGCAAGCCGCGTCGGCTGGATTGACCGGTCCCCTAGCCGTGTCGGGAACCCACGTGGTCGACCTCGGTGCGAGCAGTCGGTCAGTTGTGCTCCAAGGCGTCGACATCCTGGCCGAGGCGACGGGGACCACCGTGAGCGGGCTGATGGACGACCGCGCGCTGGCCACCGTGGAGGACTGGGGGGCGTCGGACATCCGAGTGCAGGTGTCTTCGGACGCCGTGCTCCACGAGTGTTCCAACGAGGTGTACGACCCGAACTACGCCAGCGAGCTCAGCGGTGTGGTGAGCCAGCTCACCGGCCACGGCATCTACGTCATCCTCGACGTGGAGCAGACCAATCCCGGCTGTCACTTCACTTCACCGCAAGGGTCGGCGGTGGCTCCTTTGCCCGGGGACGACGTCAACCAGGCGCTGGCCCTGCTGGTGCGGACCTACGCGGGCAACCGGCTGGTCGGGTTCGAGCCGTTCAACGAGCCCCAAGCCTGCGCGGTTGCCACCACCGGCCCGGGAGCGGCGCTGTTCGTGGCGTCGTATGGACAGGGTGGGTACTGCAAGAACGAGACCCTGGCCGCCCTGGCGTGGTCCAACCCCGGGACGGTCACTGCCGGCGACCAACGGATACTCGGCATCCCCATCTCGACCTTCTCGTACCACGCGCCGGGTATGAACGCGCTGTACAGCACCATCATGCAGAACGTCCCCGCTGGCGACGCTGCGCCACTCGTCTTCTTGGACGCCAACTACTTTGCGTCCGACCCGGCCACCTTCGACAACCTGAGCGGATCGCTGGCGAGTGCGTCCAATATCGTCGAGGTGTTCCACCCGTACGACTGCCAGGACACCTCAGCGGCCACCAGTGACGGGCACCAGAACGCCAACTGCAAGGAGTCGAACCCGGAGTCGTGCCCCACGGTGGCCAAGAACCTCCAGCGCTACCTGGTCGACCCGGCTTCCGGCGGGCCGGTGTCGAGGCCGGTCGACTTCGACGAGTTCAACTTCCCGTGGGGCGAGCACTCGTACCAGTACCCCGGCCCGGCCGGCATCTACGTGCCGATCCTCACATATCAACACGGCTACTGGATGAACAACATGATCTCGGCCATGCAGCACGACGGCGTTGCCGGCTGGGACACCTTCTACATGCAGAACGCGGATGTCAACGACTGGGACGGCTCGTACTCGATGTTCGCCTCCGGCATCACACCGTCGACGGCCACGCCGTGGCCGGTGAACGCCAACGCCGGGCCGGTGGTAGGGGCGATGGGCGGCCAGACGCTGGGGTGCGAGCAACCGCCACCGGGCTTCGGCTGAGGCCGCATCGCCGGCCGGCCGGACGGGAGGGCCGGACTACGCGCTGAGCGCCGCCCGGTTCGAGGGCGACGTGTCGGTGGCGGCCAGGCGACGGGGCCGCAGGAGCCGGGCGACGACGTAGCTCGGCCGGCGCCGCCAGGCGCGCAGCTCGCCGGCGGACACGTAGCCCTCGGCGGCCAGGACCGCCCCGGCACTGGCGTAAACCCGGGCCAAGGCCCACGGCGACAATGAGCGCCACGACTCGCTTCCCGGCGCGCCGGCCGGGAACGACAGGTCGCTCACCCGATGTCCGACCTTGTCGGCGATGGCCGCTCGGGTCACGTCGTCGACTGGGCACCCGGCCCACTCGAGCACGGCGGTCACCTCGGTCACCGCGTCGGCTGTCAGTGCTTCGTAGCGCACCTCGCGCAGCTGAGGTAGGAGATGACTGCCGGACCGAACGGTCCGCACCGCGTCGCTCCAGCCGGCAGCGGCGCGCCCGGGGTCGGGATGCCCGGCCATGGCCATGCCCGACAGTGATCGGGCCACGGCGCGGCCGTCGCGCAGCAGGTGCACGTAGCGGGCGTCGGGATAGACGGCGGCCAGCATGGCGAGATGCCGGATGTGTCCCGGCGTCTTCTCCACGAACAGGTGGGCATTCGGTGCGTTGCGCCTAAGGGCGGCGGCGAACAGGCGGTCGCAGAACCGGCGTACGGCCTCGATGGTCTGCGAAACCGCGACGTGGGCGCCGAGGGCGCCGTCGTCTTGGGCCAGCTGCCACAGCGGCGCCAACATCTCGAACAGCCATGACTCGGCCTCGCCGATCCCTCCCACACCGGGATGAGCCTGGAGCGAGCCGGCCAACCATGTCGTGCCACTGCGGGCGCTCCCCAGGACGAACAGCAGCTCGGGCGCCGGCAGGTCTGGTGATTCTCCGGCATCCGGCTCGACCGTCACCGCTGCCGGCGACGGCCCCACCGTCTCTTGCGACTTGGCGTTGTCACCGGCGCAGGGCGAGGCCGCGGCAGCGAGCCCGTCGAGGCCCACGTCGTCCAGCTCGACCTGCACCGCCTCGGGATAGAGGCTCGACACCAGCGTCCTCGCCAGTGGATCAGGCGCCATCATCTCGCCGAAGTGCCCGGTCCCGGGAGCAGCCGCCGACAGCAGGGCGTCGGTCAGAGTCCGCAGCGCCACGAGGAAGTCGCGCGGCTGGGCCATGACCGCGGGCCCCATGTGGGTGACCCACTGGTAGTCGGTCCAGATGCGCAGCACGCCGGCGCTGAGCAGACCCGTGGGCGGATCGAGCACGTTGAGGCGCGACCCGAGGTAACGACGCAGGGCCCCGGCCCGGCCCGGATCACCCCAAACCACGGTCATCCGGTGACCGACCGAGCTGTGCCGGATCTCGGTGTCGGTCAGACGGAAGGCCACGGCGTCGACGGGCGCGGGCGCGTTGGCCGCCAACCACGCCGTCGCATCGAATCGCCGCCCACGCACCACTGCCGACCATTGTGGCGACAGCGGTGCCCTTCGTCCACGCAAGATCACGCTCGGCTCGCGGGCCCCTCTCGACGGCGGGGTACAGTCCCCGCCGGTGGATGGGCGGTATTGGAGGACGGCGCTTTCGTCACTGGCCCGTCACGCACGCAAGAAGCAGTTCGCTCGTGAGTGGCTCAGCGCCGGGCTCCGGGCCGACACCGAGCCCCGGGCGCCGGCCATGCACGTCTTCGACCGCTATCCGGAGGTGGCCGACGCCACGGTGGCCATGGGCGACATCGTCTACCG
>DATGGF010000535.1:0-4148 GCA_035308625.1 Acidimicrobiales bacterium
AAGAAGGCCCCGGCCAAGAAGGCCCCGGCCAAGAAGGCCGCGGCGCGCAAGCCGGCCGCCAAGAAGGCCCCGGCCAGGAAAGCGCCGGCCCGCAAGGCGCCGGCCGCCGGTGCGCCGAGTTCGGCCGGCGAGGACGACTGAGCGACCGTGGCGCCCCGTGGCCGGCTGATCGCCATCGAGGGGATCGACGGCAGCGGCAAGAGCACTCAGGCCAGCCGGCTGGCCGAGCATCTCGGGGCGCAGCTCACCCACGAGCCCGGAGCCACAGGTCTGGGACGGACGCTGCGCGACGTGGTGCTGTGGTCGTCGGGGGAAGGGCCGAGCGACCGGACCGAGGCGTTGCTCATGGCGGCTGACCGGGCTCAGCACGTGGCCGAGGTGTTGACCCCGGCTCTGGAGGCCGGCCGCTGGGTGGTGACGGAGCGCTACTCGGCATCGACCTTCGCCTACCAGGGCTACGGCCGCGGCCTCGACCTCGACGACCTGGGCCGGCTCGTCGGGTGGGCCACGGGTGGCCTCGATGCGGATCTCACCGTGCTGATCGATGTGCCGGTGGAGCTGGCCCTCACCCGCCGGGCGGCGGCAACGCCCGACCGCCTCGAGCGACTCGACGAGGCCTTCCACCAGCGCGTCCGCTCCGGGTACCTGGCCCTGGCCGAGGCGGACCCCGAACGGTGGGTCGTGGTCGACGGGTCCGCGTCAACCGAAGAGGTCGAGGCCTGCACCCGACGCGACGTGGTCGCCCGTCTGGGCGCGCCCGGGGGAGCAACATGACCGCGGAAGTCGCACCGGCGCCGGCCGAGATGCCGTCGCCGGCGTTGTTCGCCGACGTCGTCGGACAAGAGGCAGCCATCGCTCAGTTGATGGCCGCGGCGCGCCGGCCGGTGCACGCGTACCTCGTCGTCGGGCCGCCGGGGCTGGGCCAGCCGGCGCTCGCCCGGGGATTTGCCGCCGCGCTGCTCTGTCCCCAAGGCGGCTGCGGCCACTGTGGTGTGTGCCGTCGGGTGCTCTCGGGTGTCCACCCCGACGTCGTGCTCGTCGAGCGCGCCGGGGCCGAGTTGAGCGTGGACGACGCCCGGGCCGTGGTGCGCCTGGCCGCCCGGCGACCGCTCGAGTCGGCCCGCCAGGTGGTGGTGGTGTCCGACATGCACCTGGCCCGGCGCGCCGCGCCGGTGTTGCTGAAGACGCTGGAGGACCCGGCCACCGGCACCGTCTTCGTCCTGATGGCCGACTCGGTGCCGTCCGAGCTCGTCACCGTGGCCAGCCGATGCGTGCGGGTGGACGTGGCGCCGCTCTCGCCCGAGCGCCTCGAGTCGTGGCTCGTCGAACAGGACGTGGCGCCTGAGCGCGCCGCCCAGCTGGCTCTGGCCGCCCGCGGCAGTCCCGAGCGGGCCCGGCTCCTGCTCACCGACGCGCACCTGGCCGGCCGTCGTGAGCTGTGGCGGTCGGTCCCCACCCGCCTCGACGGCAGCGGCGCGGCCGCGGCGGCGTTGGCCGGTGAGCTGGTGGCTTCGGCCGAAGATGCGACCGAGCCGCTGCGCGAGCGGCACCAGGCGGAACTGGAGGAGATGGCCGCGCTGGCCGACACGGCGGGCCAACGCGCCGTGCCCGGACGACGAGGTGTCGAGGATCGCCAAAAGCGCGAGGAGCGACGCTGGCGCACCGACGAGCTCCAAGCCGGGTTGGCCGTGCTGGCCGGCGCGTACCGGGATCGCATGGCCGCGGCGGCCGGAGCGCCCCGGGGTGACGAGCGGCTGGCCGCGCTCGGCGCGGCGGTCGGCGCCATCGAGGAGCTGTCGCGCGAACTGATCCGCAACCCCAACGAGTCGTTGCAGCTCGAAGCCCTGTTGGTGCGCCTGTCGGCCGTGCCGGGATGAGCCGGGCGGCGAGCTAAGGGCGGGAGCCGGTCAGATAGCCTCTGCCCCCGCGCCTGGGTAGCTCAGTCGGTAGAGCAGCGCACTCGTAATGCGCAGGTCAGGGGTTCGAATCCCCTCCCAGGCTCTGCCGAGATTTTCCGCCTCACCATGAAGAAGACCCTTGGATAGCCCCGAGTCGGACGCGCTGGCCGCGCAGGTCCATGAGCTGGTCGAGCTGGTCGACTCGCTCGCCGACGCCGACCACACGCGGCCCTCGCGTTGCCCGGGGTGGGCCGTGGCCGAGCTGGTCGCCCATTGCGAGGGCATGCTCGTCCGGCTGGTCGGGGCCAACGCCGAGCCGTACCCCGGGCCGCCGGCCATCGACCGGGTGGGCTATTACCGCTACGACCCCGACGGACCCCGCGAGGGTGAAGACCCCTCGGTCACCTTCTCTGAAGTCATACGCGACCGGGTCATCGACGAAGTGGCCGGGCGGGGGCCGGCCGAGTTGCGTCACGCCTTGCGCAACGCCGCCCATGCCGCTCTGACCGGCATCGAACTGGTCCCAGCCGACCGCGTCATCAAGCGATCGGGTCATCCGAGCATGACCTTCGGTGAGTTCGTGGCGTCGCGCAATCTCGAATTCGGAGTCCACACCCTGGACATCGCACACGCCTGCGGCCGCCCGGAGAAGGTCAACGCGGCCTCCGCCAAGATCACGGTGGAGATCCTCGACGGGCTGCTCGGCGCACCGGTCCCCGACGCGGTCGGGTGGTCGGCTGTGGAGTACATCCTCGCCGGGACCGGGCGGATCCCTCTGACCACCGAGGACCGGCGACGCCTGGGTGCATCGGCCGAGAAGTTCCCGTTGCTGCGCTGAGCCGCAATACCATTCCCCTGGTGGCGTCGGAGAGGAAGCTCCGGAAATTCCTTCGGCGGTGGCGGCGGCGGTACCCGTTCCCCTTCGACTGGGTCGACGACCGGACCAACCGCAGCTGCCGCAAGAGCGAGTCCGAGTGGCTGGCCCAATTCGCCGGCGCCACCACTCTGCGCCGGCGCGAGGTGCGGGCCATCGTCGAGTGGCGCTTCGCCAGCCAGCCCGATCGCATGGCCAAGGCCTTTGCCGCGGTGGAGACCCCGGCCACATGGGGGCATGCCCGTCGCTGCATCAAGAAGGCGCTGGCCGACCACAACGCCACCAGTGCGCTCGACCGCCTGTTGGGCGAGCGTGACGGCGTGCCCGGATGGGACCCGCCGGTGGCCAGCGCGCTGTTGGCCGCGTGCCGCCCCGAGCGCTTCGTCGTCGCCGACGAGCGCTCCCTGCGCAGCCTGAAGGCGCTCGGGCTCTATCCCACGCCAATCACCTCGGAGTTCCTCCGCGACGACTGGTGGCTGTACCTGTCGCGATGCCGGCAGCTGGCCCGCGACGTGGGCATGTCGTTGCGGGCCGTGGAGCAAGCCCTGTGGGCCGCGGCCGACCACGCGCCCGAGCTGCCCAAGAACCCCAAGCGTCGCCGCCCCGACCACAGCTGACTCCGTCTTCGGCGGTCGCCTGCCGTGCAAGGGGCAGACTGGGCCGATGCCGGACACCGCCCCGCAGCCACCCGGGCGCGTGGTGATCCTGAACGGCGTGTCGAGTTCCGGCAAGACGTCGATCGCGCGCCGGTTCCGCGACGATCGAGCTGAGCGAGGTGACTGCTGGCTCGTGATCGGTATCGACGACTACTACTGGCTCCTGCCCCATCAGTGGTTCGAGGGCGGGGGCCACCACGGGCCCTTCAGCGCCGAGGGCGTCCAGCTGCAACCGAGGGCCGATGGGATCGAGTACCGGGCGGGGCCGCTCGGCCGGCGCCTGTTCGCCACGTATCGCCGCACCGCCGCCACGTGGGCCCGCGGAGGCTTCAACGTGCTGGTCGACGAGGTGCTGCTCGACGACCACGACCGGCGCGACTGGGAGACCGCGCTCGACGGGTTGACGGTGACGTGGGTGGCGGTGCGCTGCGATCCGGATGTGGCCGAGGCGCGTGAGCGCGCCCGGGGTGACCGGATGCCGGGGATGGCGCGCGGCCTCGGCTCCATCGTCCATGCCGGCGTCGACTACGACTTCGAGCTCGACACCACCTCGTCGAGCGCTGCCGAGTCCGCGGCCCGCCTGTCGGCCTTCCTCCACGGCACCGGCTGAATCGACTCGCCCGACACACGGGCCGGTGTAAGGCGCTTGCCGCTCCAGGACCCTGGGGATACCCTCGCTCCAACTCAGCAACGATGCTGAGGCGGTTCTGGTCCAGCGAA
>DATGGF010000536.1:0-1808 GCA_035308625.1 Acidimicrobiales bacterium
CTTCGCGTAGTGGTCACCGATCGCTTCGCGACCCGTTCACCGATCGCCGGCTGACCGAAGCTTCTCGAACGGCCCGCTCGGGTCGTAGAAGAGCTCCTGTTGCCCGATGAGCCCGTCACGGTAGTGGTAGAGCACGGCGTACACCGACCGCAGCCGGTCGACTCCCAAGTCGAAATCGAAGGTGACGCGGACGAACGCCGCCTGCGGTTCCGGCACCACCGCGCGCTCGTCGACCCGGTACTCGATGTCGGTGCAGCCCTCGATGGTCAGGGCGATGAACTCGAGCGTGGCGTCGACCCCCTCGATGCGCGGTGGGCGATCGAACAGGCGCGTGGTGGGGCTCAGGTAGACGACATCGGGGTGGTAGAGGTCACGCACCGACGACAGGTCGGGCCGGGCGAAGGCCTGGGCGAAACGCTGCTCCTGGGCGTCGACAGACGCCAGGGAAATGGTCAGCTGGTCTCGACGCAGCCGGTAACGGCGTTGCTCCACTCTTCCTGGAGCTGCCATGCCGTGCCGTTGTGCAGCGTCACCTTGCTGGCGAACTGCCAGGCGCACTTGTCGCCGATCTCCGATCCCGACGAGTCGTACCAGGCGCTGACGAGCGGGTCGGTGACCGATTCCATGAACTCGTGGGCGGTCACGTTGGCCAGCGAGCGCAGCCCTTCGGAGCCGGAGGTCCCGTAGAGGTTGCCCGGGTCGCACCCGGCCACGTTGGTGGTGTTGGGCATGTAGGCCACCGAGTCGGTCTGGCCGTTGACCGTGCCGTAGCTGTGCCAGGCGCAGAAGTTCCCGCCGCTCGGGAAGTTGCTGGTGAAGACCACGTACATGCCGTTCGGGTCGGCTGTGGGGAACTCCTTCTGAGCCTCGGCCGCCAATTGGGCCGGGCTGGCGTTCGACGGCGGCGTCGAGCTGTCCGACGCGGTGCCCTTCACGGTCACCGTCACCGAGGCCCCCCGCTCGTACTGCTTGGCGGTATTGACGTATGACGAGCCGTTGAGGCCGGCGAAGAATGAGGCCATCCCCGTCTGCACGTCGGAGGCCCAGGCACTCGAAGAGCCCCACCAGACGACGTAGACGTCGGGCGAGGGGAGGACCGCGCCGCCGTGGTCGACGAGGTTGCTGGGCCGAGGGCCGTGGTGGAAGCTGGAGTCGTGGCTCCGCTGCTTGAGGCCGTGGGTCGCGTTGCCCGAGGCTCCGGCGCTCGAGGCCAGCGAGCCGAAGCCCACGGTGGTCGCCGCCATGGCGAGCGCTCCGAGGAGCAGCCGGCCACCGGTGGTGCGGCGAGATGTGCCCATGTCGAGGTCCCCCTTGGAAAGGCCGGGCTGTGGCCACCCGACGTGGGGCGGGGCGCGCAGCCGGTAAAACAATGGCAGGTCAAAGATACGACAAGGCACCCAAAATCTCCAGGTTCGGAGCCTGAATTCGCCGGGAATTGACCTGTGGCCAGGTCCCCGACGCGCCCCGTACGGTGGACGCCGGTGCCTGCAACCGGCCTTACCGCTTCCTCGCCCGCCTGGGGCCCCGACGTCGACGTCCTGGTCGACCTCGCCGCCGAGGAGGCGCGCCTGTCGGCCCTGTTGACCGCTTTGGAGGACCGCGAGTGGCGCAGCCCGTCCGCCGCCGAAGGCTGGGATGTCACCGACGTGGTGCTCCATCTCGCCCAGAGCGAGGAGTTGGTGGTGGCCACCCTGACCGGCCTCGCCCCGGCGCAGCCCCGCGACCCGCGGGCGGTGGAGGCCGACGGCATCGACGCGGTGATGGAGCGACTCGTCCAAGCCGATCGGGCGGAACCGGCGGCCGTGCAC
>DATGGF010000537.1:0-2334 GCA_035308625.1 Acidimicrobiales bacterium
ACAGAGCGGCCAGCGTCGTCATGACGGCCATGGCCGTCGCCGCGGTGGGCGCCATGCGCCGGCGTTGCAGGGACGACACGGCCAGGGTGGCGACGGCCCCACCCAGCATGACGAGGACGGGGAGGATCGACAGGTAGGCGATCTTGGGGATGTGCACGCTGGTGGTGGCGGCGAGCAGCGGCCCTGACGAGAACAGTGACGTCATCGCCCCGCCTCGTTCACGCCGCTCGACACTGTGGGCTGGTGGTGCCCCGTCTGGGTGTCGACGTTGTGCACCAGCCGGTCGACCGACGGGGTGATGCGGTCGAGCACGGGCTTGGGATAGACGCCCAGGAACCCGATGAGCAGCACCAGGGGCGCCACCACCAGGCCCTCGCGCCACGACAGGTCGCGCACCTTGGCGTTGGCCTCGTCGGGCTCGTGATGGAAGGCCTGCTGGTAGGCCCACAGCAGGTACAGGGCGGCCAGGACCACTCCACCGGTGGCCACCACCGCCCACCACCGGTGGGTGACGAAGGTGCCGAGGAGGACGAGGAATTCGCCCACGAAGCCGTTCAAGCCGGGCAGTCCCAAACCGGCCATGACGGCCACGGTGAACACGGCGGCGAGCACCGGCGCCGGGCGCTGCAAGCCGCGCAGCCCGGCCACGTTCCATGTGCCGCGCCGCTCGTGGATCCAGCCGATCACGATGAAGAGCACGGCGATGATCAGCCCGTGGTTGACCATCTGGAGCACGCCGCCGGTGAGCCCCTGCGTGGACAGCGCGAAAGTACCGAGCACGACGAAGCCGAGATGGGCGAGCGACGAGTACGCGACCAGACGCTTCAGGTCACGCGTGACACAGGCCACCACCGCGCCGTAGAGGATGCCGATCACCCCCAGGGTGAGAAGCAGCGGGGCCAGGTCGACCACCGCCCGCGGGAACAGGCCGAGGTCGAAGCGGATGATGCCGTAGGTGCCCATCTTGGCCATCACCGCGGCGAGCACGACCGAGCCGCTCGTGGGCGCCTCGGCATAGGCGTCGGGTGACCAGGTGTGGAAGGGGAACACCGGCGCCTTCACGGCGAAGGCGGCGGTGAAGGCCAAGAAGATGAGGATCTGCGAGGCGAGCCCCAGATGCGTGTGGGCGAGCTCGACGAAGTCGAAGGTGAGCCGGCCCGTCTGCTGATCGTGGATCACGGCCAAGGCGACGATGCCCACCAGCAGGAAGGCCGATCCCAAGAAGGTGTAGATGAAGAACTTCATGGCCGCGTAGGCCCGATTGGCATATCCCCACCCGGCGATGAGGAAGTACACGGGCACCAGCGTCAACTCGAAGAACAGGAAGAAGAGGATCAGGTCGAGGGAGACGAAGCTGCCCAGGCAGCCGGCCTCGAGCAACAACAGCCAGGCCACCGACGCCCGCAGGTTGGCGGAGTTGCGCCCCGACAGCAGGACCAGGGGGAACACCACCGCGGCCATGAGGATCAGGAAGAGCGAGATCCCGTCCACACCGAGGTGCCACGAGATGCCGAGGTTCTGGGCCCACACGTGGCGGGTGACGAGGCGGAAGCCGCCGTCGCCGGCCTGGTAGCGCACGGCGATGGTGACGGCCAGGGCCAAGGTGGCGAGCGCCCCGGCCAGCCCGAGGACCTGCACCACCGTGCGCTGGACGCGGGCGCCCAGGCTCGAGGGGACGAGCGCCACCGCCAACGCCGCGCCGGCGGGCAACAGGATCAGGGCGGTGAGGAAAGGAAAGGCGGTGTCGTGGGTCATGGCACGTCCCTACGACACGGCCCGGAAGGCCATGTAGGCGAGCAGGGCCACGGCACCGATGACGATGCCCAACGCGTACTGGCGGACGAATCCGGTCTGGGCTCGGCGCAATCCGCCTCCGGCGCCCCGTGCCAGACGGGCGACGCCGTTGACGGCGCCGTCGATGACGCGGGTGTCGACGACCGTGGCGCAGAACCGGGCGAAGGCCTGGCCCGGGCGGCTGATCACCGCGTCGTAGATGTCGTCGAGGTAGTACGAGCGCTGGAGCACGGCCGGCTCGAGCTCGGGCCGGTCGGGACGCGTCGTCCACAGCGGCAGGGCCACCGCCAGGCCGATCACCGCCACCACCGTGTCGACTCCACCCAGCACCCACTGGGTGGTGCCCGACTGATGCGCGTCGTAGAGGCGGGCGCCGAACACGGGCCCGAGCCAGGTGAGCGGTGTCCACGACAGGTGGCCGGGCAACTTGAGCGCCCCACCCACAAGGGACAACGCGGCCAGGATCACGAGGGGCAGGGCCATCACCCAGGGCGATTCGTGGGGCACGGCGTCATGCGAGCCGGCATCGCCGTGGGAACC
>DATGGF010000538.1:0-4091 GCA_035308625.1 Acidimicrobiales bacterium
AGGTGGGGCGGGGGCGGCGTGGTGTGAGCCTCGGTGTAGGCCTCCAGGGTGGGGTCGACGATGTCCACGGGTGGCACCTCCGCCCGCATCGTAGGCGGCGGTCCCGCTGGCCCCGGCCGTCCGGAGGTCCTCCGGGCCGGGTCCCGGTCAGGAGGCGATGCGGGGCGCGGCCAGCCGCATGACGCGGTCGAGGGCCACCATGTAGGCGCGGTGCGCCGCTTCCGTGCCGTCGCGGGCGGCCACGGCGTAGGTGGCGTGCAGCCACCTCCGGGCCACCGACGTCTCGCCGTGCACCTCCATCCCCTCGGCCTCGTCCAGCCCCGCCAGCGCGGTGTCCATGGCATCGGCGTCGAGCCCGGAGAAGCCGTCGAGCAAGTGGTCGAGAAGCGTCACGTGCGATGCACGTCGCTCGGACGGGGCGTCGCCGCCGGGCGGTGTGAGCCGGCTGGCTCGCCAGCGCTCCTCGTATCCGATCACGAGCAGCGCCCCCACCCGCCCGTAGCGCTGCACCACGGCGTGACGCGCGGCAGCCGGCGCATCGGGATGACCCAACGACTCCACCGCCAGCGCAGGATCGGCCAGCAACTCGGCGGCGCGCACGCCGCTCTCCTCGGCGTCGTCACTGGCGAGGGCCTGGGCCAGCAGGGCGGCAGAGGTGCGGGGCACCCCGCGGCGCTGCTCGCCGGCCGCGGCCGCGGCCGATGTGGGCTCCGGCGCGTCGCTCACCGTGTTCGCCCTGGTCCCGAATCGAGCCGCCATTGCTGCACCGCTCCTGCCTCCCCGTCTCTTCAATATCGGCACGCTCCGTGGGAATCCTAAGTGTGCACAGGCCAATCACAGGTGGATACAGGCACGACCTCCCACGGCGCGTGACAATCACCTGACACGACCCTGGCCGGCCACGTCGCCCACCTACTCGCCGAAGAGGCGGGCCCCCAGCCGGAGCAACCCGGCGAGGTCGTAGATGTCGGTGTCGAAGAAGGGCACGCTGACCAATGTCTCGGGCGCGGTCTGCAGCATCGCCTGCTGCTCCGCCTCGCGTTGGGCCACCACCCGGTAATCGGCGAAGCTCTGCCCCACCTCGGCCAGCACGCGCCGGAGTTGCGGCTCGGCGGCGTCGACCATCGGGGCCAGGGCCGCGGCCACCGAGTCGGCCTGCTCGGTGAGGCGCTCGGACAGCGCGGCGGCGGCCGGATCACGCAGGTACGCGGGCAGCACCTTGTTCAGGACGATGGCGCCGAGGTGCAGCTTCCGCCCGGTGAGGGCCTCGGCGAAGAACTCTGCTTCGCGCAGAGGCACCGCTTCCAGGGTCGACACCACCACGAACGACGTACGCCGCTCGGCCAGCAGGCGCTGCACGGCCCGGGCCCGTTCGACGAAGCCGTCGTACATGCTCTGGAACAAGATGAAGAACTCGGCGATGTCCTCCAGGAACTGCGTACCCAGGATGCGGTCGGCCACCTGGTAGAAGGGCTTCGAGGCGAAGTTCACCAGCCTCGACCGGTAGGGCACGATGAGCCAGCGCAGCAATCGGCTGGAGAAGAAGTCGGCCATGCGCTCCGGCGCGTCGAGGAAGTCGAGGGCATTGCGGGTGGGGGGCGTGTCCACCACGATGAGGTCGTAGGTGCCCTCGGCGTGGATCTCGAAGAGCCGCTCCATCGCGATGTAGTCGTGGCTCTGCACGAAACGGCCCGAGATGTTCCGGTACAGGGGATTGGCCAGGATCTCGTCCCGGGTGCGCTCGTCGGGCGCATGGGTGCGGATCAGGGCGTCCCACGACTCCTTGGTGTCGAGCATGGCCGCCCACAACTCGCCCTTGGGCCGCACCCCGGCATGGGCGAAGGCGTCGTCGGGGACACGGCGCTCGACGTTGCCGATGCCCTCGATCCCCAGCGCGTCGGCCAGGCGGCGAGCCGGATCGACGGTGAGGACCAGTACCTTGCCGCCGATGCGCGCCGCGGCCATGGCCGCGGCGGCCGCCGCGGTGGTGGTCTTCCCCACCCCGCCGGGCCCGCAGGCGACCACGATCTCGCGTGAGGTGAGCAGGCCGTCGAGCGAGCCGGGCCGGTCGGTGGCTCGCCGTCCCCCAGACTCGTTGGCCATCAGAACCCGAGCTCCTCGCTGAGCGAACCGGCGACCTGGCGGATGGTGCGCAACCCGTGGAACCGGGTGAAGAGGAACGGCAGGTACAGCATGGGCACGTCGGGTGGCAGCCCTCCCCGCAGGCGTTCGAGGTGTCCTGCCCGTGTCCGGCGCAGCGTCACGGCCAGACGAGCCGCGGCCAGGACCGGTGACGCGTCGCCGTCGACCAGGCGCCCGAGCTCGGCGGCCACCTCGGGCTGGCACAGGTGGTCGAAGACCTCCTCTTCGTTGTGGCCGAACAGCTCGGGCAGCACCCGGTTGACGATCACCGAGGCCAGCTGCACCTTGGTCTCGCGCTCGACGCGCCCGGCCAGCTCCATGGTCTCGTTGACCGGCATCTCCTCGGGGGTGGTCACGATGACGAGCCCGGTGCGGGCGGCATCGGCCAGGATGTCCACCATCCAGTCGGTCTGCGACCGGATGAGGCCGACCTTCACCAGTTCGTTGATGGCCTGCGGCGCGGTCAGCTGCCCGACGATGTGCCCGGTGGCCGGCGCGTCCACCACCACCAGGTCGTAATGGCGCTCGCGTACCTCGTAACAGAGCTTCCCCACCGTGAGGATCTCGCGCACACCGGGCGCGGCGGTGGCCACGAAGTCGAAAGCCCGAGCCAGCGGCCCGATGCGCCCGACCACCGGGATGCGCAGGTTGAGCCTCAGGTACTCCCGCAGCGATGCCTCGGTGTCCATCGACATGGCGAACAGCCCGGGAACCACCTCACGGGCGGCGAAGGCGGTCGGGCCCGTCTCGAGGTAGGCGGCGACGTCGCCCTTGGCGTCGACCTCGCACAGCAGGGTGCGCCGGCCGTGCTCGGCCGCGCACAGGGCCAGCGCGCTGGCCACCGTCGTCTTGCCCACCCCGCCCTTGCCGGTGACGAAGACGAGCTGGTGGTCGAGGAGCCCGACCATCGGGTGCCCGCCCGGGGCCGGCCGGGGGGCGGCGGAGGTCAGGGCGCGCCGAAGCCCACGCGCCGGTCCGAGGCGGGCGCGCCGACCTCGACGTAGGCCACCTTGGCCACCGGCACGGCCACCCGGCGCCCCCGGCGGTCGGTGAGCCACAAGACGCCTTCGGCCTTGGACAGCGACGCCTCGATGTCGGCGATCACGGTGTCACGGTCCGCGTCGTCGGCCAGCTCCACCTCGAGCTCCTTGATGGACTGGACGATCCCGATCCGCACCTCCACCAGCTGGCTCCTTCGACGCTCGGTTTCCGGCACGCCCGGTGGCGGCCGGTTCCGACGATACAGCCGTGGGGCACACTGGCTTCCATGCCCGAAGTGCTTCCCACCGAACGGGGACGGCGCTGGGCGGCCACCATGGCCGGCCACGATGCCGGCGCCGTGCGCACGGCCCACGCCGACTCGCGCGCCGCGCTGGGGGCAGGCGCCGGCGCCACGCCGCCCCAGGGCCGGACCGAGCGGGAGGACGCGGAGGACCGTCTCCTCGCACCGGCCGCCACCCGGGCAACCGGCGCCGGGGACCGGGTGCGGGCCGAGGACCCCGATCCGGTGCGCACCTGCTTCGAGCGCGATCGCGACCGGATCCTGCACTCGAGCGCCTTCCGCCGGCTGGCGGGGAAGACACAGGTGTTCATCTTCCCCGCCGACCACCAGCGCACTCGCCTCACCCACGCGTTGGAGGTGGCGCAGGTGGCCACCGGCATCGCCCGCGCCTGTCGCCTCAACGTGGCACTCACCGAAGCCATCGCCCTGGGCCATGACTGCGGACACGGCCCGGGGGGCCACGCCAGCGAGGACGCGCTGTCGGTCTTCCTCCCCGGCGGCTTCGACCATGCCGTGTGGGGCGCCGACGTGTCGCTGGCCGACCTCAACCTGTGCGCCGAGACGCTCGACGGCATCCGCAACCATTCGTGGTCCCGGCCCGCGCCGGCCACCCCGGAAGGCGAAGTGGTGAGCTGGGCCGACCGCATCGCGTACGTCTGCCACGACT
>DATGGF010000539.1:0-3089 GCA_035308625.1 Acidimicrobiales bacterium
GGGGTTCGCGCGCCAGCCGGTAGGCCCATTCGAGCCCGGCGCGCTGCACGGCGGGTGGGGCCTGCCGGACATGGCCGGCGTGGAACAGGAAGGCCGCACCCACCCCGAGGGCGGCACAGGCTTCGAGCGACGGCACCCACCGGTGCATCCATTGCTCCTGCTTCGGCGTCGACAGGCCCACCCACACCACGTCGGCCGCCATGGCGTTGAGCGCCTCGGCGTGGGCACGTCCTTCCGCCTCGGTCAGGGCCCGGTACGGCGGCGCCAGGGACCCGGCCACCTTCAGCCCCGGGAACCGCTCGGTCAGCGCCGCCTCGAGGTCGGCGAGCACGTCGGGTGATGCGCCATAGAACGCGTGACGCCAGCCGGCATCAAGGCCGCGTTCGAGGAGACGGAGCATCAAGTCCGGGCCGTAGACGCGGCCGATGGGCGTGCGCAGCGCCCGGCCGCACCACACGAGCGGCATGCCGTCGGGCACCACCAGGCCGGCCTGGCGGTGAGCAGCCAGTACGGCCGGGGAGCGGCGCGCCTCCATGACTCCGTGGACCCCGGTCACGCACACATAGCCGCGCCGTCCCGACGAGACCCACCCGGCCACGGTGTCGGCGGCCCCGTCGAGGTCGAGGGTGTCGACGGGGACCCCGAGGACGTCGATCCTCACAGGGAGCGCTTGATCTCCCCGTAGATCCACTCGTACGTCTTCTCCATGCCAGCCAGGAGCGAGGTGGCCGGCTCCCAGCCGAAGACGGAGCGGATGAGGGTGTTGTCGCTGTTGCGGCCGCGCACACCCTGGGGGGCGGACAGGTCGTAGTGACGCTCGAGCATGACGCCGGCGATGGACTCGACCATGCTCACCAGCTCGTCCACGGTGACGAGTTCAGAGCTGCCCAAGTTGAGTGGTTCGGCATACTCACCGCCGGCGATGAGCCGTGTCCCGTGAACGCAGTCGTCGATGTAGGTGAAGCTCCGCGTCTGCTTGCCGTCGCCCCAGATCTCGATCTCGTGGCGCCCGGTGAGCGAAGCGTGCGCCACCTTGCGGCAGATGGCCGCCGGCGCCTTCTCGCGTCCGCCCTCGTAGGTGCCGAGCGGCCCGTACACGTTGTGGTAGCGGGCCATGCGGGTGGCGAGCCCGAAGTCCTCGCGGAAGTGCCGGCTCATCCGCTCACTGAAGAGCTTCTCCCAGCCGTAGCCGTCTTCCGGCTCAGCCGGGTAGGCGGCGGACTCCTCGAGCGCGGTGACTTCGGGGCTGCGTTGGTGCTCGGCCGCGTAGACACAGGCGGACGAGCTGTAGAAGAAGCGCTCCACGCCGGCCTCGCGCGCGGCCATGAGCATGTGGGTGTTGATGAGCACGCTCAACATGCACAGGGCGCGGTTGCTCTCGATGAACCCCATGCCCCCCATGTCGGCGGCCAGGTTGTACACCGTGCCGACGTCACCCGTGACGACGTCTCGGCAGGCGTCGAGCTGCGTGAGGTCATGCACCACGTTCTGTGCGGCGAAGTGGACCTGGCACCACTTCGGGAGTGGCTTCACGTCGACGGCCCGCACGGCGATGCCGTCGGCCAACAGGGCGCCGACGAGGTGACCCCCGATGAAACCGCCCGCCCCGGTGACGACGGTGAGGTCGCTGTCAGCCATCGATGTGCCGAACCTCGCCTGATGAGCCGCTTCGCGCACCGATCTGTGACGTCCGGCGCGCCTCGAGCGGAGAACGGTGGCCTGATCGCCACCTTGCGGGGACGGGCCGGCAAGCGCCGGGTGCTACCGTCCGCCCGGTGGCGACGGCCCGACGCGTTCCGCCCGGCGGGGGCGTAGGAGCGGGTGACGGCAGACTCGAGACTCCCGTGCCCGTCGACCGGGTCGTGAGCCCGGCATGGGACGTGGGGCCCGCCCCCCGTGTCTCGGTGGTCGTGGCGACGTGTGGGCGAGCCGGCATGCTGCCCGACGTGGTGCAGGCGCTCCAGAGCCAGCGTGTCGATCGTTCGTCGTTCGAAGTCGTGGTGGTGGACGACGCATCGGCCGACGATTCCTGGTCGGTCATCGGCGCTCTGGCCGCCACCACTACGTTGCGGCTCGTCGGCGTACGCCTGGGGGCCAACGTCGGGGCCGGGGCTGCCCGCGGCACCGGAGTCGCCGAGGCGCGCGGCGAGGTGGTCGCTTTCACCGACGACGACTGCATCCCCGCCGAGCAGTGGCTCGAGCGGCTGACGGCGCCCTTGCTCGACTCGGGTGACGACCTGCCGCCGGCGCTGGTGGTGCAGGGCCGGACCGAGCCCTGGCCCGAGGATGCCGAGGCGGGCGGCCCGTGGGCCCGGACGGTGTGGGTGTTGCGTCCCACCTGGTTGTTCGAGACCTGCAACATCGCCTACCGGCGCGCCGACTTGGAGCGCGCCGGCGGATTCCTCGGCTGGGAGGAGGCGCCGGCGTCACCCACCGGCCGCCCCACCGGTGAGGACGCCCTGCTCGGTTGGAGGGTGGTGTCGAGTGGCGCCCGCCTCAAGTTCGAGCCCGACGCCCTGGTGCACCACCGGAATTTCCCCGCCACCTACGGCCAGTGGCTGGCCGAGCAGCGGGGCCGGGCCGTGTTCCCGGCCCTGGCCGCCCGCAGCCCCCTCGCCCGCCGGGCCTTCTTCGGCCGCTGGTTCCTGGCGCCCCGCAGTGCCGCCACCGTGCTGGCGCTGGCCGCCGTCGTCGCCGGCATCGGGCGCGGACGGCACCGGTATCTCGTGGGCGCGCTGCCCTGGATGGTGCTCGCCCTGCCCGAGGCCAGGGCGCGCGGGGGTCGCCACCCGGCTGTGCGCCTGGCCCAACTGGCTCTGGTCGACCTGGCTGGCCTGGCCGCCACGGCGCGGGCCAGCGCCGAGCACCGGAGGGTCGTCCTCTAAGGCCCGCTCCGGGCCGCAGCGCGCCCTTGGCCACCCTTGCCACCCGCAAGAAGAACACCGGTTGCCCGTTCCCGGGGAGGCAGGCGGCTCGGCCTGGCGGACACGGCGGGATCTCAGGGGTGTGGGGCCATGGAAGCACCTGAATCTGGGGCGGCAACCGCGCTCGGTCCGGTCCGGGCCATCACGGCGTTGAGCGCCCTGGAG
>DATGGF010000540.1:0-3618 GCA_035308625.1 Acidimicrobiales bacterium
GCCACCCGGGCGGTACGGAATTCCTCCTCGCGCCGGAGGATGGCCTCGAGGAGCGGTGACCCGGCGGGAGCGGTCAGGGATGCCTTCGTTCCCGACGGGCCGGCGCCGGTCGGCCGAGGCGCACTCGGCGAGGCCGGCCCGGGCGCGGAACCCCCGGTGGCGATCTCCCGGGCCAGCTCGGGTAGCCGGGCGATCGGCACCTCCTCGCCGGCCTCCAGACGCACCGATCGGCCCCGGCCCCGGACGGTGATCCCGCTCCGTCCGGTCACCCGGGCGACGCCTGACTCGAAGTCGAGGAACAACGCCGTGTGTTCGTCCACCCCGAGCACGAAGACGTCGTCGGGCAGGGACTGCTCCAACAGGGCGAGCCGCTCCTCGCCCAGGTAGCAGAAGCGGGTGTCGTGGGTGCCGCCTTCGGCGTTGTCGTAGTGGGGGATCAAGGCGACATGCAGCCCGAGCGGGCCGAGCAGGTCGAGGCCGTCCACCCAGCGAGGCTCCTCGCCCACCTTGTAGATCTCGTACACCGGTACCGTGACCACCCCCAGAGTGAGCGCGGCAGCCGAGGCGAACGTCACCGCCCCCCCGTGCGCCAGCTTCTCGGCCAGCATCGAAGGTAGGAGTGTGTCGCGCCACTGACGCAGCGCATAGGTCGGGCTCCCTGGGCCGGCGAAGACGAACTCGGCTGCGGCCAAGCGCGCCACCAGCGCGTCACCGCCCGGTCCCGTCATGTCTGCCGCGCTCCGCAGCCCGGCGATCTCGAGCTCAGCGCCCACGCTGTCGTGGAAGTAGGTCACGGCCTTGGCCGCGAGCTCGGCCGCGTTCATCTGGAAGCCGAACGGCGTGTCGAGGAGCAACCCGTGCACCGGGGGAGAGCCGAGGCGCTCGACCACTTCGCGGTGGGCCTTCACCATGGTGGGAGCGGTCTCGCCCGATCCCATCACCGTGAGCAGGCGAGTCACTCGTCGTCCTCGTCCCGGCTGGCGGGCAACGACGCCGACAACGCCTCGACGATCTCGTTCTGCAGGACGCTCAGATAGGCGTACAGCGCGAATTGCCCAGCCCTGGGATCGAGCTGGTCGATGGCGTCCATCTCCTCGGTGACGTCCAGCTCGGTGCCGAGCACCAGCCGCATGACCTCGACGGCCTCCATCCACTGGTGGAGCTCGGGTTCCTCGACGACGTCCGCGCCGACGCCGACGGCCAAGGCGTCGAGGGCCCGCTGGTGCCGGTCGCGCAGGCCCTCGCCCATGATGGCTTTGAACTCCGCCTCGGCTTCGGGGTCGTTGGGGTAGGCGACCGGGTGCACCCGGGCGGTAGCCGCGTCCTGGGCCGCCAGCTGCTCCTGAGTCTGGCGCGCCACCACCTCGAGCAGCTCGCGTTCGGGCCGCTCGAGGCGCGGGTGCACACGACCTTGGCGATCGCGCGAGAAGCGCCGCCGGCTGCTCATTCCGAGTGCTCCATGGTGGCCCACAGCCCGTGCTCGTGGAGCCGGGACACATCGAGCTCGGCCCGTTCGCGTGGGCCCGAGCTCACCACGGCCCTGCCCTTGTGGTGCACGTCGAGCATGAGGCGGGTGGCCTTGGCGTGGCTGTAGCCGAAGAGCTTCTGGAACACATAGGTCACGTACGACATCAGGTTGATGGGGTCGTTCCACACGATCACCAGCCAGGGCTTGTCCGTCCTGGTGTCCTCGTGCCCGCTCGGGAGGTCGACCTCGACCGGCGCCGGCATGCTGGCCGTCACAACGCCACCGTCCGCGGTGCGTCGCGGCCCGATGCCGACGTCATTGACGGCTCACCGCCGGGAGCGAGGGGATCGGCGAGCTCGGCGGTCTCGGGTTCGTGAGAGCGCAGGCCGTCGAGGAACCACAACGCCGCGCTCCACACCGCGCACGCGCCGGCCAGGTGGAAGCCGACGAGCAGCGCCGGGAGATGACTGAAGTACTGCACGTAGCCGATTACTCCCTGGCCGGCCAACGTGACGAGCAGGAGTTGGCCGCGGTTCTGCACCGTCGGCGGCGCCTGGGCGTCCCAGACGATCAGAAGTTCGACCACGACCAGCGCCCCCGCCACCAGGGCGATGGCGGAGTGGGTCCGGGCCATGTCCACCAGGGGCACCGGCAGGCGCACCGCTCCCTTGCCTCCGGCATGCGGCCCGGCCCCGGTGGTGGCGGTGCCCGCGGCCACGGCGAGAGCTAGGACTCCGAGGATGACCCCCGCCAGGCGCCGCGGCGCCGACGGCACGCGGGGCCGCCCCGCCCCGGCCGCCCGTCCCGCCCGCAGCGCCAACACGGTGGCGACGGTCAGCACGGCGATGCCCAGTGCGAAGTGGGTCATCACGGCGTAGGGATTGAGCTTGGTGTACACGACGATGCCGCCCAGCACGGCCTCGCCCACCACCCCACCACCCAACCCCAGGGCCAGTCCGGTGAGGTCGCGCCGGCGGGGTGCCCGGAGCAACGCGGCAGCGATCACGGCCGCCACCACGACGGTCAGGGCGACGACCACCATGCGGTTGCCGAACTCCACCACCTGGTGGAGCGACAGCGGGGGGGTGAGCGATCGCCGGGAGCAGGTAGGCCAGTCGGGGCACCCCAGGCCGGAGTCGGTGAGGCGCACCGCTCCCCCGGTGACGATGTTGGCCACCACCAGGACCAGCGCCACCTGGGTGGCACGAAGGAAGGCTCGCGGCCCGACACGGGGGAGTTGCACCGGCGCGCCATCGTACCGGGGCCTCTCGACACGTCCTTTGGCCTCCGGCCTGGGCGAATGGAGCGCAGCATGACCTCGTCCGCTTTGTTCGGGCCGTGGGCGGGGCCGTAGGCTCGGGCCATCATGACGTCGCTGGCCCCTGCTGTCCGCGCGCACGGGGTGCGGATCCGCAGCTACGTGGCGCTCACGAAGCCCCGCATCGTCGAGCTGCTCCTCGTCACCACCATCCCGACCATGTTCGTGGCTGCTCGGGGGGTGCCGTCGGTGGGGCTGATGGTGGCCACCCTGGTCGGGGGGGCTCTAGCCGCCGGGGGCGCCAACGCCTTCAACATGGTCGTCGACCGCGACATCGACCGGGTCATGCACCGCACCCGGCACCGGCCACTGGTCACCGGCGAGCTCACCCCGCAGGCCGCCCTGGCCTTCGCCGTCATCCTCGAATTCCTGGCCTTCGCCGAGCTGGCAGTGGCGGTCAACCTGCTGTCGGCCGTGTTGGCGGTGTCGGCCACCGCCTTCTACGTCTTCGTCTACAAGATGTGGCTGAAGCGGACCTCCAGCCAGAACATCGTCATCGGCGGGGCGCTGGCTGCCGGCGGGGCCAACGCCATCAACATGGTCGTCGACCGCGACATCGACCGGGTGATGCACCGCACCCGCAACCGGCCGTTGGTCACAGGGGCCATGACCCCGCGGGCCGCCCTGGTCTTCGCCCTGGTCCTCGAGGTGGTCGCCTTCGCCGAGCTGTGGGGGCTGGTCAACCTGCTCTCGGCCACCCTGGCCGTCTCGGCCACCGCCTTCTACGTGTTCGTCTACTCGCTGTGGCTGAAGCGCCGGTCGACCCAGAACATCGTGATCGGCGGGGCGGCCGGGGCGGTTCCCACCCTGGTCGGCTGGACCGCCGTGACCG
>DATGGF010000541.1:0-11453 GCA_035308625.1 Acidimicrobiales bacterium
GTCGACCATCGACACGACCTATCCGAGCGCTCGCATCGGGTTGGGCAATTTCGTCGGGTCCGGCACCTCGTTCTCCTCGGCGGTGACGAGCGGCGCCGTGGCGCTCTACCTCGCCACCTACCCCGGCACCCCGCCGAACAGTGTGAAGGCCGCCTTGTTGGCCAGTTGCCGCCGCGGTCCCGCGGGCAATCCCTTCGTCGACGGGCACGGCGCGCTGGCCATCGATGCCGCGGTGTCGTCCCCCCCGGTCGGGTTGACCCAGACAGCACAGCCGGGGAACTCGGCCACCGCCAACGCGGTGGCGGTGGGCACGACGGTGTCGCTCTCGTCGAACTGGGCATCGTCGTCGTGGAACCCCGTGCTGTGGACAGGCACCGCTTGGGACGGCACCGCCTGGGACGGGACGGCCTGGGACGGCACCGCCTGGGACGGGACGGCCTGGGACGGGACGGCCTGGGACGGGACCGCCTGGGATGGCACCGCGTGGGACGGGACCGCCTGGGACGGCGCGGCGTGGAACGGCACCGCCTGGGACGGCACCGCCTGGGACGGCACCGCTTGGGACGGCACCGCTTGGGACGGCACCGCCTGGGACGGCACGGCTTGGGACGGGTCGAGTTGGTCGTGACGGCCGTGCGCCTTCGGGCTGTGACCGGCGCCGGACGGACGCAGCTCCCGAGCCGGGCCCGGGTGGTGGTGGCGGGGGCGGTCGGCGCGGGGATCGTCACGCTGTCCCTGGCGGCGCGGTCCCTGGCCATGAGCACGTCGCCGACGGCCGACCAGTGGGTGCTGTCGGCCGTCTTCGGCTTGCTCGTAGTGGGCAGCTGGGCTCGGCCGGTGCTCATCCACGTCAAAGACCAGTCCGAGACGGCCCATCTCGACGAGGCCTTCTTCGTCGTGCTCACCCTGCTGGTGGCGCCGGCGCTGACCGTGCTCACCTTCGCGGCCGCCACCGCGCTGGCGCAGGTCGTGCGCCGCCGAACTCTGATCAAGTCCGTCTTCAACTCGGGTCAGGTGGTCACCTCGGTCGGGGTGGGCACGCTCGTCTTCACCGCATTGGCCGGTTCGTCGTCGGTCTTGTCCGATCGGCGACTGGCGGCGGCGGTGGTGGCCGGCGCTGTGTACTTCACCGTGAACAGCGCGGCCATGGCCCTGGTGTTGCAGGCCGTCGGCATGCCGTGGCGGCAGGGCCTTGGCGAAGGCCTGGGTGTGCGCGTCCTGCTGTCGGGCGGGGGCGTGGCCGTGGCCCTGCCCACAGCGGTCCTCGTCGGCGAACGCCCCTGGTTGCTCCCTTGGGCCGTGACCCCGCTGGTGCTCCTGCGGGTGGTGCTGGCCGGGCACTTCGAGGCCCGGCACGACCGGGCCCAGGTGCGTGGCCTCTTCGAGGCGACGCTGGCCGCCAACCGGTCGATGGGGCACGACGACGTGGTCGACGCCATCCTGGCCTCGGCACGGGAGCTGCTCCGCTGCCCGGTGTCCGCGCTGACCGAGCAGGAAGGCGGGCCCGACGTCCTGCGCGCCCTCGTCCGCCTGCCCATCGGCGACCGATGGCTCACGGTGTCGGGTCGCAACCGGACCCAGCGCTTCGATCAAGCCGACCAAGCCCTGCTCGACGCCCTGGCGGCCATCGGCGCCGGCGCGTTGGCCAACGCCGGGATGTACGAGGAGATCTCGGGCCAACGCGAGCAGTTGTCGGCCATCACCTCGAGCCTGGGCGAAGGGGTGTGCGCAGTGACCTATGGCGGCGCCATCACCTTCGTCAACCCGGCCGCCGCCGCCATGCTGGGGTGGCCGGCCCAAGATCACGACGGCGCCGTGACGCCAGGCCGATCGGGCCCGGCCGGTTTCGCTGCCCCGGACTTCGTGGTGGCGGCGGCACGGCGGGCCATGGCCACCGAGTCGACCGTGGCGAGTGACGACACCCGGTTTCAGCGAGCCGACGGCTCCTTCTTCGACGTGGCCTTCACCGCCTCGCCCGTCGTCCAGGAAGGCCGCCCGACCGGCGCGGTGATCGTGTTCCGCGACATCACCGAGCGCAAGCGCATCGAGGAGCAACTGGCCCGCCACGCCCTCGAGGACCCGCTGACCGGGCTGCCCAACCGGCGTCTCTTCCTCGACCATCTCGACCACGCCATGTTGCGGTCGGCCCGCAGCGACGAGCGCCATGCCGTGCTCTTCGCCGACATCGACCGCTTCAAGCACATCAACGACAGCCTGGGCCATCACGCGGGCGACGACCTCCTCATCGCCATCGCCCAGCGCATGCGCGAGTCGCTGCGCCCAGGCGACATGCTGGCGCGTATCGGGGGCGACGAATTCACCGTCCTCCTCGAGGGCGTGAGCGGCGTGCAGGACGCGGTGGCGGTGGCCCGGCGGATCCTCGACCGGATGCGCTGGCCCATCGCCCTGTCGGACGGGCACGAAGTGGTGAGCAGCTTGAGCATCGGCATCGCGCTCACCGAGCCGGGCAAGAGCCGTGACGACGTGCTGCACGACGCGGATGTGGCCATGTACCAGACCAAGGGCAAGGGTCGCGGCGGTCAGTACCAGGTGTTCGACGTCCAGGCCATGGGGGAGCGCTCGGCCGAGCGGATCGAGCTCGAGGCCGGCTTGCGCCGCGCCCTGCACCGCGACGAGCTCGAGGTCCACTACCAACCGCTGTACTCGATCGAGGATCGACAGATGGTCGGTGTGGAGGCACTGGCGCGGTGGAACCATCCCGAGCGCGGCCTTCTCCTGCCCGGGAGCTTCGTGCCCCTGGCCGAGGAGTCAGGGCTCATCCTGCCCATTGGCCACCACGTGCTCGAGGCGGCCTGTCGACAAGCGCGGCATTGGCGTGACGAGTTGGGGGCCGAGCTGATCGTGGGCGTCAACCTGTCGGCCCGCCAATTCCAGCAGACGGCCCTCGTCGAGGAGATCCTCGGCGTGCTGCGTGACACCGGCCTCCCGCCAGGACAGCTGAGCTTGGAGATCACCGAGACCCTGGCCATGGACAACATGGACCTCACCCGCGACGTCCTGGTGCGGCTCAAGGAGCTCGGGGTGCGCGTGGCTATCGACGACTTCGGCACCGGGTACTCAGCACTGGGCTACCTGACCCAGTTCCCCATCGACGTCGTGAAGATCGACCGCACCTTCGTCGACGAGGTGGAGACCGACCCGGTGAAGTCGGCCATCGTGTCCGCCGTCATCCGGTTGTCGGACGCCATCGGATCGACCTGTGTGGTGGAGGGCGTCGAGACCCGGGCCCAGCTCGACCACCTGCGCGCGCTGGGGTGCCCGGAGGCGCAGGGCTTCTTCCTGGCCCGTCCCGTCCCCGCCCGGGGCATCGAGGACCTGCTGCGGGCCGAGTCCGGCCGTGCCGTTCGCGGCGCGCCCGTCGCCCTGGCCCCGGCGAAGCGTTCCCCGTCAAAAGCGGTGACCGGGACCCGCGCCGGCTAACCCCCCAAAGCCGGCCGGGCCTCGGTCACTGCCGCTCGCCTCCAGCCCGGGCATCGCGGCGACCGGCGGTGCGAAGATTGGGCCGTGCGCCGCCGCCGCCCCGAGTCGTCGCCGCCCCGGGACCTCACGGTGGTGGCCGTCCCTTTCTATTTCGCCACCATGGGGGCCGAGTATCTGTGGTTGCGCCGCCAGGCCCGGACGCGTCCGCCTCGCCCGGGTGATTACGAACGCCGGGACACGGTGGCCAGCCTGGCCATGGGGGTGGGCAGCCTGGTCGCCCCTCTGGTAGCGCCCAAGCTGCTTCGGCCGTTCACCCCCGGGCGGGGCCGCTACGGCAAGGCGCTCGTGACCGGCGCGCTCGGCGCGGTGGCGGTGACCACGGCGGCCGACGCCATCGCCCGCTGGGCTGAACGCCCGGCTCCACCCGGCGAAGACACCGCTGCGCCGTCGACAGCGTCGTCGACAGCGCCGTCGACGGCGCCAGAACGGGAGCGCCGGGCCGCCTCGGGGCGGGCGCAGCGGCGGGCCGTCGCCCATGCGGCGCGCCGGGTGGCCTCCACCGGTGGCGTGGTGGCGGTGGTGGCCGGCGGTGTGGCCGTGACCTCCGCGTGGGCGGCGCGCACGACACCGGAACGTCTATGGATGCGGCGCTTGATGCCCGACCTGGGGACGGGACCCATGGCGTTGGTGGCGGCCGTGCTGGCGTGGGACTTCCTCTATTACTGGGACCACCGCTTCATGCACACCAGCCGCTACATGTGGGCAATCCATGTCGTGCACCACTCGAGCGAGCACTACAACTTGTCCACCGCGCTGCGGCAACCGGTGGCGGAGGCGTTCGGTACCTTCGTGCCCTTCGGGGCCCTGTGCCTCTTCGGTATCCGTCCCGGCCTGGTCGAGACGGCGCGGGGCGTCAACCTCCTCTACCAGTACTGGATCCACACCGAGACGATCGGCCGGCTCGGCCCGCCCGAGGCGGTGCTCAACTCCCCTTCGCACCATCGGGTGCACCACGGGTCCAACCGCCAGTACCTCGACCGGAACCACGGCAGCATGCTGATCGTCTGGGACCGCCTGTTCGGGACGTTCGAGCCTGAGGACGAGCGGGTGGTCTACGGGCTGACCAAGAACATCAACACGTTCAACCCGGGGCGGATCGCCACCCACGAATACGCATCGATCCTGCGCGACGTGGCCAGCTCCACCACGTGGCGGGAGCGGTTGTCCTACGTGGTGCGGGGCCCGGGATGGGCGACCGAGCACCGCAACTCGGTGGCATCGGGGAACGGCAAGCTGTCAGCCGCGCCGGAGGTGGTGCCGTTGGTGCCCATGGCGCCAGTGGCGGCCGGGCAGGCGCCGGGCGGTTGATCGCCGACGCCGTCGGTGTGGCCCAGCTCAGCTGGCCGGTAGCCACCCGGGGAGGACGACCGGGAACACCGCCTTGGTCAGCTTCATGCCCTTCGGGTCGCGGGCCTCACCGCTGGCCAGCAGGCGCTGGAAGTGCTCGGCGTCGTCGAACAGCGTGAGTTTGCGGCCCTGGTCGTCCACGCACTTGAGGACGGCGATGTCTGCGCTGGTAGCGAAGCTCTCCTCGACCTGACGGCCCACCGATCGCATCCTGGCCGTCCGTTGTCGCGGCCAGATCTCGTACTCGATGGCGCGACACGTCCCCGGCTCCATGGCTCCTCCGCCTCAGTTCCCTGTCGGTGGCAGCCTGAGGATAGGAAACGGCGCGGGTGCGAGCCAGCGGGGCCACTGTGCGCGGCGAGGCTCGCTGCATGGCGTCATCGGACCAGGTCGGCAGGGCAGACCCGGTCAGGGCCCGGCGCGCTGGGCCAGCGTCACGACAGCTTGCGAACCTTGATGGCCGTGCCGTAGGCGCAGATCTCGGTCCAGTTCCCGCCCATGTCGGAGGTGTCGAACCGCATGGCCAGCACGGCGTCGGCCCCTTTGGCCGCGGCCTCCTCCACCATGCGCTCGATCACCTCGTGCCGGCTGGCCACCAGGTTCTTCGTCATGCCTTTGAGCTCTCCGCCGGCCAGGGATTTCAGCGCAGCGCCGAACTGTGAACCCACGTTGCGGGCCCGGACCGTCAGCCCGAAAACCTCGCCCAGGACTTCGGTGACCTCGTAACCAGGGATGTCGTTCATGGTGGAGATGAGCATGGGGTCATTGTGACGCTTGATGCCGCCGGGAGCGAGGGATTGTCCGGCCCGTGGTGAACCCGACCGCCCTAGTGGCCGTATGCCGGGACGAAGCCAGACCGAGCCACGCCCCAGGAGGATCAGCCATGTCCATGTTCCGTCGCGCCTTGTCCGCTGCCGTGGTGGTGGCCGGGACGGTCGCCCTGTCCGCCGGCCTGGCCGGGGCCCTGGAGAACCCGACGACCGGCCATCCCGGCGCCCCCAACCTGACCTGTGGGTCGGCCGGCGCCACGGTGACGCCGGGCCACGCCGTCAACGCCCAGGGCTCGCCCTTCAATTCGGGGGGCGTCGCCGGCATGCACTACGCCGGCAACACGGGCACGTCGTCCTTGGCCAACTCCAACAGCACAGCCGCGGTGTCGCAGTACGACGTCGCCTGCCGAAACAACACGGCGCACTGATCTCGGGGGACGGGCGGGCGCAGGTCCGAGCCGGGTCCCGGCCTGGCCGGGCCCGCGCCGCCCGGCTACCTTGCCCGCGGTGACCTCGAGCCGCGAGCCCCATCCCCGTGAGGAGATCAAGGCGGTCATCGACCGCTACCACCAGCTGCGCGCCCGGATCGACGAGGGGCTCGAGCCCAACGGCTTCGGCGCGCTGGCCGATTTCTACACCGACGACGCCGTGTACATCGACGCGGCCTGGGGCCGGATCGAGGGCAAGCAGGCCATCGCTCACTGGCTCGAGCACTCCATGGTCGGCCTGGGTGACTGGAAGTTCCCCATCGAGTTCACCGCCATCGAGGGTGACGACGTCGTGGTCAAGTGGACCCAGATCATCCCGGGTACCCGGCCTGACGGCTCCCCGTGCACCCAGTCGGGGTATTCGCGGTTGCACTACGCCGGCGGCGGCAAGTTCTCCTACGAGGAGGACGTCTACAACATGGTGCAGGTGCTCGAGGACGTAGCCGCCAGCGGGTGGACACCGAACGAACCCATGAACGTCCCCCCCGAGCACCCCCAGCGCGACTGGTCGCTGCCCGAGCGGGGCGACTGACCGGGATCTGGGTCGAGCCCCGGGTACGCAACGAAGGGCGCACGATCGTGATCGTCACCCACGCCCCGGAGGTGGCATCGCTCGCCGACGCCGAGATGCGCATGCGCGACGGCATCGTGGTGGCGCAGGAGCTGGCCCAGGCCTGAGTCCTCGCCGGCATGAGCCGGTGATCCCGTCCTTCGATCTGCTCGGCCGGGGGTACGCTCCTGATGCCGCCGGGCGCAACGGACTCCACGTGGACGAACTCAGGGACAGCGCGGTCGGGCCGGTGGCGGACGTGGGTCGTCGGATCTCCTCTCTTCGCATCGCCCCGGAGTTCGCCATCGCTGCGGCCGTGGCCGCGCTGGCCGTGTACCGGTTGTGGGACGCGCTCTTGCAGTCACCCATCGTGTGGAGCGACAGCCAGTCGTACGAAGCGGTGGGGTCGCACTCGGTGACGAGCACGGCCCTGTGGGCCGGCCAGCGCCCTCCGCTCGTCCCGATCGTCTGGCACGTGGCCCGGACCCCGACCACCTTCGTGGTGTTCCAGACCGTCTTCTCGTTGTTGTGCTGGTCGTTGCTCGCCGCCACTGTGGCGACGACCTTCCGCTCGCCCTGGCGGCGCGTCGTGGCCGCATTCGTCGTCCTCGGCTTCGCCACCGTGTCGCCCGTGGTGCTGTGGGACGCCTCGGTGCTGAGCGAGTCGATCTCGATGAGCCTCCTGGCCCTGCTGCTCGCCACCTTCATCGGCTTCGCCCGCTCTCCGGTGTGGTCCCGAGCCGCCGCCGTGGTGGGCAGTGCCCTCGCCTTTGCCCTGACCCGCGACGCCCAGGTCTTCACGGTGGCGTTGTTGGGTCTGGCCACGGCTGTCTTCTTCCTCGTGCGCCACCTCCGGCGGCGGCCGGTGGCGCTGCCCGTGGGGATCCTGGCTTTGGCGCTGTTGGTGGGCGCGGTCTTGTCGGCATGGGGCTCGGTGGCGTCGGGCCGGACCGAGCAGAACGTGGGCGACGCCCTGTACGTTCGGGTGTTCCCCTATCCCGATCGGGTGGCGTGGTTCGCCCGCCACGGGATGCCCCAGGCCCGTGCCATCGACGAGCTGGCGCGCGCCCAGCCCCAGCCCGCGCCGGGAACCGTGGCGGTGGTCGGCATCGATCGAAACGATCCCCGTTTCGCCGCGTGGGAGTCGTGGTTGCACCGCCGTGGGGAGCCGACCTACGAGCTCTGGCTCCTGACGCATCCGGGGTACGTGGTGTTGGAGCCACTGCGGCGTCCCGAGCGGGCCTTCAACTTCGCCGCGGGGAACCTGGACGCGTACGCCGCGCTCGACCGGGTGGACTCTCCGCTCACCGGGTTCCTGTGGCCGTCGTGGCGGTGGCTGGTCGTGCTGGCCGCCTTCGGGTGCACGGCTCCGCTGGTGGCGCAACGGATCGGGCGGCGTGAAGTCCGGGTGCTCGCGCTGTTCGCCGTGGTCGGCCTGGCCTCGATGCTGCTGGCGTGGCACGGCGATGGCCAGGAGACCACCCGCCACACCGTCGAGGGATTGGCCGAGGTGCACCTCACCGTGTTGCTGACCGTCGTCCTCCTCGTCCTGGGGGAGGGCCCCGCGTTCGTTGCCCGGGCCATGCGGGCGCGTCACGGCGCCGACGAGACAGGCGCGGACCCTGGCGAGGAGATGGAGCCTCGCCGGGCCGGCTCTCCGGTGTAGAACTCGGGCCGGCATCGGTGCCTCAGAGTCACCGACTGCACGAGCGACCAAGGGGGCGCCACGTGTCCGGCCACGCGCGCTTCGACCGGCGGAGACTCCTGCGTTTCGGCGCCTTCGGCGCGCTGTCGGCGGTGGGGGCCGGCGCCGCGCTGTTCGAGCTGGTCGACCATTCGGTGCTGCCCGGGCACCAGGAGCTCATCACGCTGCTGGGCGACTGCGACGTGCCCGCCCCAGCCGAGACGTTCGCCCCGCCGGGACCATCGGAGTCGGGCACCTTCGCGTCCGAGGCGCGCCGCACGACGGTCGGGTACACCATCGCCTACCCGCCGGGGCACGGCCCCGGTGACGCGTTGCCCCTCGTCGTGGCCATGCACGGCTTCGGGGCCAATCACACTGACGCACTGCCGAGCTCCCCGGCTGAAGCCCTGGCCCTGCGCACGTCCGACGGCGCGCTGCCGCCGATGGCCATGGTGGCGGCCGACGGCGGCGGAGGGTACTGGCACGCGCACCCGCACGACGACCCGCTCGGCATGGTGCTCCACGAGCTGGTCCCCCTGTGCCAGGCACGGGGCCTGGGTGTGCCGCCGGCCAAGGTGGGCGCCATCGGCGTGTCGATGGGCGGGTACGGCGTGCTCAACCTGGCCGAGCACGCGCCCGATCTCATCGCCGCGGTGGCGGCCATCAGCCCGGCGGTGTGGACCACCTTCGCCGAAGTTCAGGGGGCCAACCCCGGCGCCTTCTCCTCGGCTTCGGAGTTCGCCGCCAACGACGTCGTCACCCGCGTGCACGTGCTGGACACCGTGCCCGTGCGGGTGGCGTCAGGGCTCGACGACCCATTCCACCCCGGCGTCGAAGCACTGGTGCGAGTGCTGCCTGCCGGCGCCGAAGTCGACATCCGCAAGGGCTGCCACGACGGGGAGTTCTTTGCCTCGGCGCAACCGGCGGCGCTGTCCTTCCTGGGCCGCCACCTGACCTGACGGCCCGGCCCTACCCTGGGCCGGATGCCGGGGTGGGCCTTCGACAGGGCGGTGGAGTACTACGACGCCACCCGGTCCCTGCCCCCCGACGTCGGCGCCCAGGTCACCGAGCTGCTCGCCGCGGAGCTGGCCGGGCGCGAGCGGGTGCTCGAGATCGGCGTCGGCACGGGGCGCATCGCCCTGCCCCTGCATGCCAGAGGCGTGCCGCTCATCGGAGCCGACATCGCCCGGCCCATGCTCGAACGTCTCGTGGCCAACGCCGGCGGCCATCAGCCGTTCCCGATCGTGCTGGCCGACGCCACTGCACTCCCGTTCGCCGACGAGACCCACGACGTGGTGCTGGCCAGCCACGTGCTGCACCTCATCCCGCCCTGGACGGCGGCGGTGGACGAGGCCATGCGGGTGCTCGCACCCGGCGGTGCGCTGTTGGTCGACTTCGGTGGCGGCCCGCCGTCGCCGTGGACCGAGGGGGTGGAACGCGTCATGGGGGAGCTCGGCGTGCACCACGTCCGCCCGGGGGTGTCGGTGGCGGATGAGGTTGCGCGCCATGTCGGCGCCCGGGCCGGCGCACGTGAGCTGGCCTCGGTGCCGATGACCGTCCGCCGCTCGCTGGCCGAGAACCTCGATCAGTGGGAACGGCAGCAGCAGTCCTGGACGTGGCAGTACCCGACTGAGCAGATCGCGGCGGCCTGTGACGCCGTTCGCCGCTGGGCCGGCGACGAGGGGATCGCCCTCGACGACAAGGTGGAGCTCGACAACGTCATCACGTGGTGGAGCTTCGACAAGCCGGTGCGACCGGCGCGCTAGCCGGCGAAGGAGACGGGCAGGAGCACGCTGGCCGACGTCGAGGTGGAGCCTCCCTGGTTGACCACGATCACGCAGCGGTGGCCGGCGTCACAGGTGCCCGTACCCACGGGGCCGGTGTGGACCACGAACGACGTGAACCCCGAGCCCACCGGATCGGGCTGGCCCACGGTGGCGGTGGAGAGGTTGCAGTTCTGGGGACCGGTGACGGGGGCGGAGCACTCGAGGATGTTGATCGAGGTCCCCGGCTGGTACCCCTTCCACGACACCGTGACGCGCTGGCCGTCGGCGAGGCCACTGTCCGGACTGGCCGTGGCCGACAGTTTCCCGGTCACGGTCTTGGGTACGGGGACGCGCACGCGGTCGCCGGCGTGCAATGCCAGGGCCACGGTCGTCGCGCCACTCTTGGAGTCGCCCGACAGCCGCCCGGCGGCGGCGCCCTGATGCCGGAGGTAGGCGTCGAAGAAGTCGACCGTGCTGCGCACGACATCGTCGAAGGCCGGTCCTCCCGGATCGACCGGCGAGCTGTGCCCGCCGCCGGTGATGGTGAGGAGGACCTTGGGTGGGTAGGCGGCGTCGAAGGCGGTGACGCTGGCGGCGTAGGGCACGGTCTTGTCACCCGATCCGTGCACGAAGAGCAGAGGGATCCTCGGGTACCGCACCGTGCCGGTGGGGAAGGTGACGGGATCGCCGGCCATGACGACCGCCGCGTCGATCCTCGGATCCGAGCAGCAGGTGTTGGCCACGAGCCCCAGCGTGGTGACACCGCCCAGCGAGTGGCCGGCTGCCGCGACGGCCGACGGGTCGGCCAGACCGGACATCCAGCTTCCCGCCGCTGCCGACTGCGTCAGCACCTGGCTCACGACGAAGCTCATGTCGGCGGGCTGGTTGACGTAGTCGGCCAGGTCGGGCCCACCGGCGGTGGCCGAATTGGTCAAGGGGAACCGTGGCGCTGCGACCACGAAGCCGGCGGCGGCCCAGTGCGCCAGCAACGGCTCGTACTCGTGGGGGGCCGAGCCGAAGCCGTGGGCGAAGACGATGAGCGGGTACGGGGCGCCCCGTCGGTCGGCCGGCGTGCCCGGTTCAGGGCGCAACCCCGGCCGGCCGGCCGCCGGGTACAGGATCGTCACCACCAAGGTGCGCCCCGGATGCCCGGCCACCGGGCCGTTGGCCGCGGTGGGGCGGGAGGTGTCGGTCACCGTGATCACGCGCGTCCCCACGCCATAACGCGGCGCCACCGCTGACGCGGCCCCCGACGCGCCGGAGGCGCATGCCGATGCGGTGAGCCCGAGGACGACGGTCAGCGCGGCGACGGCGGTGCCGCTCCGTGGCGCGCGCCCCAAAGCACGA
>DATGGF010000542.1:0-2191 GCA_035308625.1 Acidimicrobiales bacterium
CGACGGATGGTGCCGGCACCGTCGTCGAGAACCCATCCGCTCCCGGCGGCCTCGGCCACGTCGGCCACGGCGTCGGCGCGAACCAGCGTGTGAAGCGTTGCCGCCGGCGCCGTGCTCGCCGGTCCCGACCCCCCGGGCGGGGAGAGGAACCCGGTGACCAGCGCGATCCCGCAGATCAGTGCCACCACGGCGGCCATGCCCACCACCAGGGTGAACGCGGGCAGACCTCGCCGCTCGACGCCGGCCCGGGCCTCCTCCGCCTGCCGTCGGGCGGCCTCCCGGCGTTCGCGCCCGGTGGGGCGCGCCGAGCCGCTCCGAGCTCGGGCGGTGCGCTCGGGACGTCGTCCCGGTCCGGGACCTCGAGCCACGGTAGGCGACGACGCGGCGGGCATCAGGACCCGAAGCCGCTCGAACCGACCACGGCCGGCGCACGCGCCGGGGCACCGACGACAGCGCCGGCGACACCGGCGTCGCGCGTGGCATCCGCCTCGGACTCCTCGAAGGGCAGATCCACGGCAACGTCGTCCTCAGCCAGCGGGAACCACTGGCGCAGGATGCGGGCGACCTGGGGGACGACGCCGTCGGGGTTCATGCCCACCCCGATCCCGGCCAGCCCCGTGAGCCCGTACTGCAGGTTGGGGATGCCCGGGACCAGTCCCTGCAGCTTGGTGCCCACCAGCGCGTAGGAGATGCCGCCGAACAGCGCGCCGCTGGTGGTCGACATGCCCCAGATCACCGCCAGGAGGAGGATGGGCAGGCTGTACTGCGACACGAAGTCGTTGCCCCCCGCCTGGGTGGCCATGGCGCCGTACAGCGCCCCGCCCAGCCCGGCGATGGATGCGGACAGAGCGAAGACGGAGAGCTTCGTCACCTTCAAGCTCAGGCCGAGCGTGGCGCATGCGGCTTCTGAGTCCTTCATGGCGAGAAGGAGCCGGCCGAACGGCCCCCGGCGCATGGCCAACAGCGCCAGGGCCAGCAAGGTGAACACCACGCCGAGGAAGACGACGAACGACGCGTCACTGCTGAGATCGACACCCGGGAGGCTCGGCCGGCCGATGTGGATGGAGCCGTTGTAGGTGAAGGCGATCGACGTGGGGAAGAACATGTTGTCCATGGCCACCGCGAAGGCCAATGTGGCCAGCGCCAGGTACAGGCCACGCAGTCGCAGCGCCGGTATGGCGATGATCGCTCCGACCGCACCGGCCAGGCCCATGGCGGCCAGGAGCCCGACCCACGACCCGCCACCGGTGCGGCCCATGGCGAACGCCCCGAGGCCGGCGAAGGTCATCTGGCACAGCGACACCTGGCCGCCCCAGCCAGCCAGGGGCACCAGCGACAACACGATGATGGCGTAGGCGAGCCCGATGCCGACGTCGACGGTGTCGGCCGGAGAGAGCATCTGCACGGCGGCGACGATGCCGCTGAGAACCAGGCCGTACCCCCACAGCGACCGCCCGAACTGGGGCACGTTCACCGACTGGCGCCACGGGCGCAGGCGGCCACCTTCGATGGTGTCCTGCTTCATGACCAGCAACATGACGAACAGCATGATGACGGGCAGGGACTGTCGCAGTCCCTGCATGGGCGTCGAGTCGAAGAACCCGTTCTGTGGCAGGTAGCCGACCAGGTACGAGTAGGTGAACCCGAGGATCATCGCCCCCACGAACGTGAGGGGCAGGTTGCGCAACCGTCCCAGCACCGCAGCGCCGTAGGCGTACAGGACGAGGAACGTGAGCGGTATGACCGACAGGTCGTTGAGCACCGGGGCGATCAGGATCCCGGCCAGTGCGGCCACGCTGGCGCCCAGCGCCCAACTGAAGGTGCCCAGCCAGGCCGGCCGGGCGCCGTTCAAGCCCACCAGCTCGCGATTGTCGACCACGGCTCGCATGGCGATGCCCACCCGAGTGCGGTAGAGGAGCAAGCGCAGGAACAACGCCACGCCGCCGGCCAGCAGCACGGTGATGGTCTCGTGCCACGAGATGAAGACCTTGCTCGTGAGGTGCCAGCCGGCCCGGCCGAAGAACACCGGCGCCGCCTTGAGGTTGCCTCCCCACGCCCAGTCGGCCACGAAGATGAGCAGGACCAGCAGGGCGATGGTCACCACCAAATTGATGGAGAGCGCCTGCCCCTGCACCCGCCGCATCAGTCCGATCTCCACCGCGGCGCCGAACACCGGCGCCACCACCAGGAC
>DATGGF010000543.1:0-3181 GCA_035308625.1 Acidimicrobiales bacterium
AGGGGAGCGCCGACAACCCGAAGATGGCGGCCTTCGGCGACATCGTCCTCAAGCTCGCCGTGCGGGCCGCCGAGCTGGCCGCCACGTCGAGCCTGCCGTGACGGGACCCTCGGCCGGCCGATCGGGCCCGTTCGCGGCCCCGCCGACCACGTCGGCCCCGCCCGCCGAACGCTTCGACCTGACCGGGAAAGTGGCGCTGGTGACCGGGGGGAGCCGAGGGCTCGGGCGGGCCATGAGCCTCGCCTTCGCCGCTGCCGGCGCCGATGTGGTCGTGGCGAGCCGGAAGCTCGAGTCCTGTGAGGAAGTTGCCGGGCTGGTGCGGGCCATGGGCCGCCGGGCTCTGGCCGTGTCCTGTCACGTCGGTCACTGGAACGAGCTCGAGACGTTGGCCGGCGCCGCTTACGACGCCTTCGGCCGCGTCGACGTGTTGGTGAACAACGCCGGCATGTCCCTTCTCTACCGCGAACTGTCAGAGGTCACCGAGGAGATGTGGGACAAGGTGGTCGACCTCAACATGAAGGGCGTGTTCCGGCTCACCACACTGGTGGGCGAGCGCATGCGCCAGGCCGGCCGGGGATCGGTGGTCAACGTGAGCAGCACCGGGTCGATCCGGCCCACGCCGTGGATCGTGCCGTATGCCGCGGCCAAGGCCGGTGTCAACGCCATGACCGAGGCCTTCGCGGTAGCCCTAGGGCCGGAGGTCCGGGTGAACTGCATCATGGCCGGACCCTTCTTCACCGACATCGCCAAAGCCTGGGACATGCCGTCGATCGAGCAGGGTTTGCAACGCCACGCCCTGCACCGCGGCGGCCAACCCGACGAGGTGGTGGGCGCCGCGCTGTACTTCGCCAGCGACGCCTCGAGCTTCACCACCGGCGCGGTGCTCCGCGTCGACGGCGGCATCCCCTAACGGGCCCGTTGGCGCGGCCGGGTGCGGCCAGCAACGGGCATGCTCAACCGGGGCGCGTGGCGTGACGGCTGGCGCAACACGAGCGGCTCCTCCGGGTGCGGCCCGCCCTCGGTGGGAGCGAGGCCGACGGCGGCCGCCAGCATCATGGAGTTGGGCACGTGGAGGCGCCCGTCGTCGGTGTCCATGACCACGTAGGTCAGGCTCATGTCCCGCACGACCCCGGTGAACTCGCCGGCCAGGGCGCCCGCCCGCACCCGGATGCGCAGGCCCACGGTGAACGGCCGGGCCAGGAGCAACACGATCCCGGCGAAGACGTTCCCCAGGGCCTGCTGGGCGGCGATGCCGACGATGATCCCGGTGACGGCCCCGCCCACGAGCAGGTGCCCGAGCGGTACCCGGACCATGCCCAGAGCGGCCAGCAGCACGATCAGGTAGCCGACCAGGCTGGCCAGCACCCGGGCGGGTCCTCCTCCGGGGCGGCCGCCGGTGATGGTGATGAGGCGGTACAGGCCGTTGGCGGCGCTGCGCACGGCCACCATGCCCAGGACCACGAACCCCCCGGCCCCGGCCCAGGCGATCACCCGCTCGTGGAGCGACCCGCCGTGGACGTCACCGACAGACGACCCCACCAACAGGCAGGCGAAGGCGCCGAACCCGCTGGCGAGCGCGAAACGAAATCCCCGCGGCACCGGCCTCCCCTACCCCGGCCCCCCCGACGGCCAACCGGGACGATCCTCCCTGGGGCCGCCGCCCCGCGGTCAGCTGCTGGCAGGGCCAGGAGCAGGCCTTTTCAACCGCGCCCGGGAGTCCTGGCAGCCCGTGCCGTGGCCGACGTTGATGTCGCGACATCGAAATTTTGCCCGGCGATCACTTTGGGTTCACCTTGTGTTCGCGAGCCGTTCACCGACCGTGGATACGTTCCGTGCCGATGGACACGACCGCTCGCCAGGCGACCGAGCGCGCCGGCACCACGCTGCTCGATCGGCCGATCCTGCGCATAAGGGACGTGTCGGTCGGCTTCGGGGCGAAGACCGTGCTCTCGGGCATCGACCTCGACATCCAACGGGGGTCGATCAACGCCCTCATCGGGCCGACGGGGTGTGGGAAGTCGACGTTGCTGCGGTCGCTCAACCGGATGAACGACAAGGTCCGGGGCTATTGGCGCCACGGCGCCATCGAGCTCGAGGACGTCGACGTCGCCTCCCACGACACCGATCCGCTGGTCCTGCGGCGGCGGGTGGGCATGGTCTTCCAGCGCCCCAACCCCTTCCCCATGTCCATCCGCGACAACGTGGTGGCCGGGGTCCGGGCCCACGGGATGTTCCCGCGGGCGGAGCTGCCGAACGTGGCCGAGCGCTACCTCAAGGAGGTCGGGCTCTGGGCCGCAGTGGCGGACCGGATGAACGACTCACCCTTCCGGCTTTCCGGAGGACAGCAACAACTGCTGTGCCTGGCTCGCGCCCTGGCGGTGGAGCCCGAGGTCCTGTTGCTCGACGAGCCGACGTCGTCGCTCGACCCGGTGACCACCGAGATTGTCGAGGACCTGCTGCGCAAGCTGGTGCACAGCCTGACCATCGTCATCGTCACCCACAACCTGGCCCAGGCCCGACGGGTGTCGAACACGACAGCGTTCCTCTACAACGGCCGGCTGGTGGAGTCGGGAGAGACGGTGCGGCTCTTCGACGCCCCGACCCAGCCCGAGACGGTCAGCTACGTGGGCGGTCGCATCGGGTGATCCGTCCGGTGGCGGCCCCGCCTCCGGTGCCTCCACTTCACTTCTCCCCCCACACCCCCCAGTGCTTCACCCCTGAAAGGAGCAGTACCACTATGCCCATGGGCCGACACGCAGTTCGGACGAGCGGTCGACACCACCGCCGGTCAAGTGCCGCCGGGGTCCTCGGTGTCCTCGGCATTGCCGCGGTGCTCTTGGCCGCATGCAGCTCCTCGAACAACAGCGCCTCGAACACGACGACGACCAGCCAGCCGGCGGTGTCACTGTCGAGCCTGCAGAAGTGGCCGTCGTCCACGGTGGCCCTACAGGAGACGGGGTCGAGCTTGCTCTACCCGCTGTTCAACTTGTGGACCGCCGCCATCGAAAAGGCCTGGCCCAACGTGTCCATCACCACGGCGGCGACCGGTTCGGGCACGGGCATCTCCGATGCCGCCAACGGCACAGTCAACATCGGCGCTTCCGATGCGTACCTGTCGCCGGCGCAGGTGCAGCAGACCCCGGGGTTGATGAACATCCCGCTCGCCATCTCGGCCCAGCAG
>DATGGF010000544.1:0-5683 GCA_035308625.1 Acidimicrobiales bacterium
GCCGGGCCGATGCGGCGACAGCCGACGGGGCGACAGCCGGTGCGGCGACAGGTGACGCGAGCGGCATAGGGGCTCAGGGCCCGGGCGGCTCCAGGACGAGCGAGCGGCCGAAGTAGGGACCGAGCGCGGCGGGGAGCTGGACGCCTCCGTCGGGCCGGCGCCCCGCCTCGATGAGGGCGGCCCAGATACGGGCCCAAGCCAACGCCGAGCCGTTCAACGTGTGCACGAACACGGGCTGCCCGCCGCCGTCGGGGCGATAGCGGATGTTGGCCCGCCGGGCCTGGTAGTCGCCGAACCAGCTCACCGACGACACCTCGAGCCATTGGTCGGCGCCGGGGGCGTAGACCTCGAAATCGAAGGTGCGGGCGGCCGAGTTCCCGAGGTCGCCGGTGCACAGATCGAGCACCCGGTACTCGAGCTCCAGGTCCTGGAGCATCGCCTCCACCCGGCCCACCATGTCGGCGTGCACGGCGGCTGACTGTTCGGCGGTGGCGTAGGCGAACAGTTCCACCTTGTCGAACTCGTGCACCCGCAGGAGCCCCCGGGTGTCACGTCCGGCCGCGCCGGCCTCGCGACGGAAGCAGGCGGTGGCCGCCGTCAACCGCATCGGAAGGCGCGCTTCGTCGAGGATGTCGCCCCGGTGCATCGAGGTGAGTGGCACCTCGGCCGTGGGGATGGCCCACAGGTCGTCGCGCTCCATGTGGTACGCCTCGTCGGCGAACTTGGGCAGGTGCCCGGTCGACACCATGGTCTCGGTGCGCACGAACGTCGGCGGGCGGATCTCCTCGAAGGCATCGGCGTGACGGTCGAGGGCGAAAGCGGTGAGCGCCCGGATGAGCCGGGCACCGGCCCCGCGGTAGAGCGGGAACATGGAGCCCGAAAGCTTCGCCCCGTCCTCCAGGTCGAGCAGGCCCAGAGTGGCACCGACCTCCCAATGCGGTACCCGCTGGTGCTCGGCGTACGTGCGGGGCTCGGCCGGCCAACGGCGCAGCACCGGGTTGTCCTCCGGTCCGCCACCGTCGGGGGCGTCGTCGGCCGGCAGGTTGGGCAGCCACAGCAGGCGCCGCTGGACATCCTCCTGGGCGCCGTCGGCCTCGGCGTCGAGGAGCTTCTCTTCGTCACCGAGGGTGCGGCTCTCCTCGGTCAGCGTCTCGGCCCGGGAGGCATCGCCGTCGCGCCGGGCCTGCCCGACCTGGCGCGACAGCTCCTTCACCTTGGCCCGGACCTCGTCGCGCCGGGCCACCGCGCTGCGGGCGCGGTCGTCGGCCTCCAACAGCCGGTCGATCTCGGCCGCCTCGACCCCCCTGCGCCCCAGTGCCGCCGCCACGGCCGCAGGGTCCGCCCTGACGAGCCGGATGTCGATCATGGTGCGCCCAAAGTAGCCTCGCCGCGATGCCCCCCGTGCCTTCCGGGCCGAGCGCCGCGCCAGCGGTCGAGTGCCGTGACCTGGTCGTTCGCTACGGAGACGTCGTCGCGGTGGACGGCCTGTCCTTCAGCGCGCGCCGCGGCCAGGTCCTCGCGCTGCTCGGCCCCAACGGTGCCGGCAAGACATCCACGGTGGAGACACTCGAGGGATATCGCCGCCCGAGCGCCGGACAGGTGCGCGTCCTCGGGCTCGACCCCCGTGCCGACAAGGTGGCGCTGGTGGCGCGTCTCGGGGTGATGCTCCAGCGTGGCGGGGCCTATCCCGCGTTGTCAGCCCGCCGCATGCTCGGGCTGTTCGCCCGCTACTACGCCGACCCCGAGGACCCCGACGCCCTGCTCGACCAGGTGGGGCTGCGGGCGGTGGCCGGCACGCCATGGCGGCGGCTGTCGGGGGGCGAGCAGCAGCGCCTGGCCCTGGCCCTGGCCCTGGTCGGCCGGCCCGAGGTGCTGTTCCTCGACGAGCCCACCGCCGGTGTCGACCCCGAAGGTCGCGTGGCCGTGCGCCGGGTCATCGCCGATCGGCGCGACGCCGGTGCGTGCGTGCTCCTGACCACGCACGAGCTGCCCGAAGCCGAGCGCCTGGCCGACGACGTCGTGATCCTGGCCGCGGGACGCGCCGTGGCCCGCGGGACGGTGGCCGAGCTCAGCCGGGGCGAGGCCGGGATCCGCTTCACCGCCCCGACCGGGATCGACACCGCCGAGCTGGCCCACACTCTCGAGGTCGGTGCCGACCGGGTCGCCGAGAGGGAGCCAGGCCGCTACGAGGTGGCGGCCGAACCGACAGCCGCGCGGGTGGCCGCGCTGGCAGGGTTCCTCGCGGCGCGCGGGCTGCCCCTCGACGACCTGCGCGCCGGACAGGGATCGCTGGAGGACGTGTACCTCGCCGCGACGAGCGAGGCGGCGAAGACGGCCGGAGCCGGGTGACCGGCACTGCCTCCGTCGGCCGGCGCGTTGTCGCCCAGACCGGCGCAGAGCTCGGCATGACGCTGCGACGGGGGGAGTCACTGTTGCTCACCCTGGGCATCCCGGTAGTGCTCCTCGTCTTCTTCTCCGAGGTCCACCTGCTCCCGACCGGTGGGCGTCATCCCGTCTCCTTCTTGGCGCCGGGCATCCTGGCCCTGGCCGTCATGGGAACGGCCATGGTGAACCTGAGCATCGCCACCGGGTTCGAACGCGGCTACGGAGTGCTCAAGCGCCTGGGCACCACGCCGCTGGGCCGGCCGGCGTTGCTAGTGGCCAAGATCGCCGCCATCTTGATCGTCGAGCTGCTCCAGGCGGTAGTGCTCGTGCCCGTGGCCCTGGGACTGGGTTGGCACCCGAGCGCGGGTGGCAGCGGGGAGGCGGTGGCGGTGGTCGTCTTGGCCACCGCCGGCTTCGGCGGCTTGGGGTTGCTGCTCGCCGGTGTGTTGGCCGCCGAAGTCAACCTGGCCGCGGCCAACGGACTGTGGCTGGTGCTGCTATTGGTGAGCGGCATGCTGGCGCCGTTGTGGAAGCTGCCGGGGTGGCTGCAGGCGGTGTCCAAGGTGCTCCCTGCCGCCGCCTTGGCCGACGGGTTGCACCGGTCGGTGAGCCTGGGGGTGGGCGTGGCCCGGTGGTCATGGGTGGTCCTCGTCGTGTGGGCGTTGGCCGCACCGGTGGCAGCCGCGGCCACGTTCCGGTGGGAGTGAGGAAGTGACCGGGGGGACGATGTGAGCCGGGCGGCAGGGTGACCACCTCTGGGGCCGACCGGCCCCTCGAGCGCATCCATGTGGCCGTGGTGGGCAGTGGGCACGCATCCGATGACGAGTGCGATCAGGCGGCGCGCCTGGGCCGGTTCCTGGCCGAGGCGGGAGCCGTCGTCGTGTGCGGCGGGCTGGGCGGGGTCATGGAGGCGGTCTGCCGCGGGGTGCGCGGCGGCGGCGGGCTGTCGATCGGCGTCCTCCCGGGTTCGGACCGCAGCGCGGCCAATCCTTACGTCGACGTGGCCGTGCCCACCGGCATGGGTGAAGGGCGAAACGTCCTCGTGGTGCGGACCGCTGATGCGGTGGTGGCGGTGGGCGGCGAGTACGGCACGCTCTCCGAGGTAGCCCTCGCCCTGCAGGCCGAGATCCCGGTGATCGGCCTGGGCACGTGGGAGCTGGCCAAGCACGGGCGCGCCGTCGACGCCGTGCATCGGGCGTCCAGCCCGGAAGAGGCAGCCGACGCGGCGGTACGCGAGGCCGGGCGACGGCGCCGGCTCGGCACCTGAGCAGAGGGCCCGACGTGACCGGCCCGGGCGAGCGACTCCCGATGTTCCCGCTGTCGACGGTGCTCTTCCCCGGCATGCCGTTGCCGCTCCACGTGTTCGAGCCGCGCTATCGAGCCATGGTGGCCGACTGTCTCGACACGGAGCGCCACGAATTCGGTGTGGTGCTCATCGAGCGCGGATCGGAAGTCGGTGGCGGTGACGTGCGCACCGATGTCGGCACCGTGGCCTGCATCGAGGCCCTCCAACGGGCCGACGACGGCCGCTACGCCTTGGTGGCCCGTGGCACCGTCCGGTTGCGGGTGCGGCAATGGTTGGCTGACGACCCGTACCCTCAGGCGCTGGTGGACAGGATCGACGAGGAACGCCGCGAGTCCACCGGCGGTGGGTCAAGCCCGGGCGGCCCCGGAGCGAACTCGGCGACCCTCGCCGCGATGCGGCGCGTGGAGACCCTGATGGCCGAGTTGGATGCGGGCCGGGCTATGCCACCGCTGGAGCCGACCGCGTCGCTGTGGGACCTCTGTGCCCGCCTCCCGGTGAATGCGCTCGACCGCCAACGACTGCTCGCCGCCGACGACCCCGAGGTACGGGCGTGGCTGCTGGTGGAGTTGGCCAACGCGCTGGGCGACGACCTAGCCCGGATCCTGGCCGGAGGATGAAGCTCGGTCCAGTCGGGGCTCGACTGGGCTTCGGATCGACGGTCAGGCGTGCCCCGGGCGAAGCATCTGGGCCATTCCCTTCATGAAGTTGTCGATGTCGGTCGTCTTCATCTCGACTATGGCTTTCATGTCGGGGACGAAGTGCTCGAAAGTGCTGCTCTCCATGGCGGTGACGATGCCGGCCGCCATCTCGTCGGGGGACACCTTCGGCCCGTCGTAGAGGGGGTCGTCGTTGCCCGGCAGGTCCCAGATCTCGGTGTCGATCGGACCGGGGTTCACCAGCCTGATTTCGATGGGCGAGTCCCACAGGTCGACGGCGATGGCCTCGCTCCACCCGCACAGTGCGAATTTGCTGGCCGAGTAGGCCGCCTCGTTGGCATTGCCCAGTCGGCCGGCCATGCTCGAGACGTTGACGACCATCCCCGACCCCTGCTCTAGCATGCGGGGAAGCAGGGCCATGGTCATGCGGGCGGGGGCGAGGAAGTTGACCCGCATGACCCACTCCACGGTGTCACCGTCGAGCTTGGTGGTATGGCGCCGCATGGGCACGCCGGCGTTGTTCACCAGGCAGTCGAGGCCGCCGAGCGCATCCCACGCCTCGAGCGCGACACGCTCGGCCTGGTCGACGTCACCAAGGTCGGCCACCCACATGCGCGAGCCGGGCGAGTGTTTCCGGCAGTCAGCCAGCACCTCGGCCAGGCGGTCCTGGCGCCGGGCCACGATGCCCACAGTGGCGCCGTCCGAGGCCAGACGGCGAGCGAGGGCGGCGCCGATGCCCGACGACGCTCCCGTGACGAGAACTTTGGACCCGGCGATCTTCATGGGTCGCCATCTTGGTAGAAATCGAAGCGGTGGACCACAGCCAGACCCTCGACGACATCCGGCGCTTCTGGGACGACGACGCGGCCACCTACGACGATTCGCCGGGCCATCGTCCTCGTGACGCGGCCGTCACCGCGGCGTGGGCTGCCACCGTGGCCGATCTGCTTCCGCCGGCGCCGGCCCGGGTGCTCGATTGCGGCGCCGGCACCGGGTTCCTGAGCCTGATCGCGGCGCGCGCCGGGCATCGCGTCACTGCTCTCGACCTGTCGCCCCGGATGCTCGAACAGCTGGCCCGTTCGGCGGCGGCCGAGGGCCTCGTGGTGACTACGCAGGTGGGCGCAGCCGACACACCTCCACCGGGCACGTTCGACGCCGTGATCGAGCGCCACCTGCTGTGGACGTTGCCCGACCCGGGCGCGGCATTGCGGGCCTGGCACGAGGCCGCGCCCGGAGGACGCCTGGTGGTGGTCGAGAGCGTGTGGGGCCTCGTGGACCCGCTCGAACGGGTACGGGCGCGGGCGCGGGCGGCCTTGCGCTGGATTCGCTCGACGCC
>DATGGF010000545.1:0-3664 GCA_035308625.1 Acidimicrobiales bacterium
GGGGTCAGCCGGGCGGTCCACGACGACCCCGAGCTGTGTTTCGAGGAGCACCATGCCTCGGCGGTGGTGGCCGGGGCCCTCGGAGCCGCTGGCTTCCAGGTGGAGCCCGGCGTCTTCGACCTCCCCACCGCGCTCCGGGCCCGAGCGGGATCCGGCCCGCTCTCCATTGTCCTGTGCGCCGAGTACGACGCCCTGCCCGGCGTCGGTCATGCATGCGGTCACAACTTGATCGCGGCCTCGGCCGTGGGTGCGGGCATCGGGCTGGCCGCGGTGGCCGACGACATCGGGCTGACCGTGACGGTGCTCGGGACGCCCGCCGAAGAAGGTGGTGGCGGCAAGGTGATGCTCCTCGAGCGGGGCGCCTTTGACGGGGCCCACGCGGCGATGATGGCGCATCCGTGGCACGAGGACCGGCTGGGCGCGGTGTGCCTGGCCGTCGACCACCTCGAGGTTCGTTACCTCGGCCGCGAGGCGCACGCCTCGGCCGCGCCGGAGAAGGGTGTCAACGCCGCCGACGCCATGGTCGTCGCCCAGGTGTCCATCGGGCTCCTCCGTCAGCACCTGCCCGCGGGTGACCAGGTTCACGGGATCGTGACCAAGGGGGGCGACGCCGCCAACGTCGTGCCCAAGGAAACCCTCGGGCGGTTCATGGTCCGGGCCCGAACCCTCGAGGAGCTGGCCGTGCTGCGGGCCCGAGTGGAGCGCTGCTTCGAAGCAGGGGCGCTGGCCAGCGGGTGCGAGCTCGAGATCCGCACCCTGTCGCCGACGTACTCGGATTACGTGGCCGACGAGCCCCTGCTGGCGGCCTGGCGGGCCAACGCCGAGTCGTTGGGCCGGCGCTTCGAGGCCGACGACCGAGGGGACCGGGTGCCGACCATCTCGACGGACATGGCCAACGTGTCGCGGGCGCTTCCGGCCATCCACCCCCTCATCGGCCTGGAATCGGGCGGAGCCGTGATCCACGAGCCCGCATTCGCGGAGGTGGCGGTGGGGCCCACGTCAGAACGCGCCCTGGTGGACGCGGCACTGGCGCTCGCCTTCACCGCCATCGACGCGGCCACCGTCCCCGAGCTGCGCCAACACCTCGAAGCGCGCACGGCGGGCTGAACGCCGAGGTTCGGGCGGGCTGCACGGCGAGGGCCGGGCGGGCTGCACGGCGAGGGCCGGGCGGGCGGAACGCCCAGGGCGGGCGGAACGCCCAGGGCGGGCTGGCTCAGCGCCCCGGCTGGTACACCCCGAACTCGCTTCGCAGGACGTCGGAGACCTCCCCCAGCGTGGCCATCAGCCGCAGCGCCTCGCGCATGGGGACGAGCAGGTTGCCGGTACCCCGGGCCGCGGTCCGGACCTCGTCCAGCGCGACGTCGACAGCGGCCTGGTCACGCGTGGCCCGGACGTTGCGCGTCCGCTCGACCTGGGCTTGTTGCAGGGCCGGGTCGATGGGGAACACCTCGGCGGCCTCGGCCTCGTCGTCGATGAAGCGGTTCACCCCCACGACCACTTTCTCGCCGTCGTCGACCGCCTTGGCGTAGGCGTACGCCGCCTGTTCGATCTCCCCCTGCATGAACCCGGCCTCGATGGCTGCCACTGCTCCGCCCATGGCATCGATTCGCTCGATGTACTCCCAGGCAGCCTTCTCGACGTCGTCGGTCAGGCTCTCGACGAAGTAGGACCCAGCCAGAGGATCGGGGGTGTCGGCCATGCCGGACTCGTACCCCACGATCTGCTGGGTGCGCAGGGCGATCTTGGCCGCCTTGGTGGTCGGGAGGCCGAGCGCCTCGTCGTAGCCGTTCGTGTGCAGGCTCTGGGTCCCTCCCAACGCGGCGGCGAGCGCCTGCACCGTCACCCTGACGATGTTGTTCTCGGGCTGCTGAGCCGTGAGGGTGGACCCACCCGTCTGGGTGTGGAAACGCAACAACCGGGACCGCTCGTCGACCGCGCCGAAGCGCTCCGTCATGATGCGGGCCCACATGCGCCGGGCGGCCCGGAACTTGGCGATCTCTTCGAACAGGTTGTTGTGAGCGTTCCAGAAGAAGCTCAATCGGGGAGCGAAAGAGTCGACGTCGAGCCCCGCGGCCCGCGCCGCCTCGACGTAGGCGATGCCGTTGGCCAGGGTGAAGGCGATCTCCTGTACGGCCGTGGAGCCCGCCTCGCGGATGTGGTAGCCGGAGATCGAGATCGTGTTCCAACTTGGGAGGCGATCGGCGCAGTAGGCGAACGTGTCGGTGATGAGCCGCATCGACGGCCGCGGGGGGTACACGTAGGTGCCGCGGGCCACGTACTCCTTGAGGATGTCGTTCTGAACGGTGCCGCCCAGGGAAGCCGGGGCGACGCCTTGCTCCTCGGCCACCAGCTCGTAGAGCAGCAAGAGGATGGCCGCGGTGGCGTTGATCGTCATCGACGTCGTGACCTTGTCGAGAGGCAGGCCGGCCAGGAGCAAGCGCATGTCCTCGAGCGAGTCGATGGCCACCCCCACCTTGCCGATCTCACCCTCGGCCCGAGGGTGGTCGGAGTCGTAGCCCATCTGGGTGGGCAGGTCGAAAGCGCACGAGAGCCCCGTCTGGCCGGCGGCCAACAGGAACTTGAACCGCTCGTTGGTCGCCTCGGCCGTCCCGAAACCGGCGTACTGCCGCATCGTCCACAGACGGCCGCGGTACATGCTCGGGTAGATCCCCCGGGTGTACGGGGGCGATCCCGGGCGGCCGAGCTTCTCCCCTGGGTCCCAGTCCCGGAGATCCTCGTCGGAATAGAGAGGCCGGACTTCGATGCCGGAGTCGGTCTGGCGCACGTCCTCCGTCTTGGCCTCTCGTGAAGAGGGCTTGCCGTTCGCGCTCACACCGTCAAGGTTAGGCCCCGGCGGGCCCGACCTCAGGCGGGTGCCTGCAAAGCGTGGGGCATGCAGAGGTCGTCGTACTCGGCGATGACGATCTCACCGGCGTCCTCCCCGCAGGCCGGGCAGGCGGGGTCTCGCCGGAGCTTGAAGGTGCGGAACGACTCCTCCAACGCGTCGTAGGCGAGGAGCCGGCCGACCAGGGGGTCCCCCAGGCCGAGCAGCATCTTGATGGCCTCTATGGCCTGCACCGAGCCGATGATGCCGGGAAGCACGCCCAGCACTCCTGCCTCGGCGCACGACGGCGCCAGCTCGGCCGGTGGCGGCTGAGGCACGAAGCAGCGGTAACAGGGCCCGTTGTACGGGTCGAACACGGTCACCTGGCCCTCGAAGCGGAAGATCGAGCCATGGACGACGGGAATGCGCTTCAGCAGCGACGCGTCGTTCACCAGGTAGCGCGTGGGGAAGTTGTCGGTCCCGTCGACGATGATGTCGTAGCCGTCGATGATGTCGAGGATGTTGTCGGCGCCGAGTCGCACGTCGTACGTGACCACGTTCACGTCGGGGTTGAGGGCGGACAGCGTCTTCTTGGCCGAGTCGACCTTCCGCTCCCCGATCCGGTCGACGTTGTGGAGGATCTGCCGCTGGAGGTTCGACGCGTCGACGACGTCCATGTCGATGATGCCGATGGTCCCGACACCGGCAGCCGCCAGGTAGAGGCCGGCCGGGGAGCCGAGTCCGCCGGCACCGAGGAGGAGTGCCTTGGAGTCGAGGAGCTTGAGCTGCCCCTCCTCACCCACCTCGGGCAGGAGCAGGTGCCGCTGGTACCGGTTGCGC
>DATGGF010000546.1:0-1860 GCA_035308625.1 Acidimicrobiales bacterium
CCGACGCCGCCGACTGGCCTTGCGACCATCACCGACGGGTAGGGACGGCGCCGGGTGATCGCGGGCCTTCCGGTTCGTTCCGGCCAAAAGAGGCCGGAAATCGGGCGTTTTCGCCCCATGACGACGAGTGGCCGGGGGAGCGGCCCCGAGCGTCGGCCGCCATCGCCGGCGCCGTCCGCAGAGGCCAGGATCCGCCACCGATGACAGATTCGTAACTACCCTCGTGTCACGTCCGGGAGTACGATGACTCTGCACCTGAGGTGGAGGAGGACCCCGATGGCCGACCGAATTCCGCGTGCCACACCGCTCCCGGGTTTTGATGCGTCCGGCCCGACCCCGCCGTCGAACGGCTTCCGCGGACCCCAGGTCTGCTCGCTCGTCGGTATCACCTACCGGCAACTCGACTACTGGGCGCGCACCGGATTGCTCCGGCCTTCGATCGCCGATGCGCGTGGCAGTGGCACCCAGCGCGTCTACGCCTACACCGACGTCCTCGAACTCAAGGTCATCAAGCAACTGCTCGACGCCGGCATCTCGTTGCAACGGGCCCGGCGCGCGGTGGAGTGCTTGCGCCAAGGTCTCGGTGCCGATCTCGCGTCGGCAAACCTGGTGCTCGTCGGCCCAGACTCGGTGCTGGCCCACAGCCACGGCGAAGTGGTCGACCTACTGCGCGGCGGACAGGGCGTGCTGAACATCGTGCCGCTCTCCGGCGTGGTCGAGGAGCTCGACGCCGCCATTTTGCAGATCCGCCGAGACGAGGCGCCGGCACTATCGGCCGAACCGGGGGCGGCGGCCGCCGGGGGAGCCGGGCGCTCGTAACCATGCCCGGCCGCTTCGACCGCAGGACGACACCGACGCCGGTGTTCGCCCACGAGTCGGAGCGGCACTTCGCCGAGTTGCTCGACGCCTACGGCGTCCGGTGGGACTACGAGCCGGTGGAGTTCGTCCTGGAGTGGCACCCCGACGGCACGCCCCGGGCCGCCTTCCGCCCCGATTTCTACCTGCCTGATCACGGCTGCTTCGTCGAGCTGACCACCCTCAGCCAGAAGCTCGTGACCAAGAAGAACGCCAAGATGCGCCGCCTGCGCGAGCTGCACCCGGGGATAGAGGTGAAGCTGCTGTACCAGCGGGACTACGAGGCCCTGCTGACCAAGTACGGCTTTCCTCGGCACTCTTCGCCCGCCGCGTAGGCTGCCGGCGTGAGCCCCGCGTCGTCATCTCTCCCTTCGGCCGACGCGCCCGCGGCCGGTGATGGGGCCGGGCCCGATGAACTGCGCCACTCACCCCTGGAGGCCGTGCACCAGGCGCTCGGAGCCAAGCTCGTGGGCTTCGGCGGTTGGCTCATGCCCCTGGCCTATCCGTCGGGCACGCTGGCCGAGCACCGGGCCTGCCGGTCCGATGCCGTCGTCTTCGACGTGAGCCACCTGGGCACGGTGCGCGTCGAGGGGGACGGTGCGCTGGAGCTCCTCCAGCACCAGCTGTCGAACGACCTGCGCAAGATCACCCCGGGCCGGGCCCAGTACACGCACCTGCTGGCCGACGAAGATGGATCGGTCCTCGACGACATCATCGTCTGGTGGCTCGACGAGCGGACCTTCGACGTCATGCCCAACGCCTCCAACACCGCTCGAGTCCTCGACGCCTTGGGCGGGCACGACACCACAGGCGAGCGGGCGGTGCTGGCCGTGCAGGGCCCGGAGGCCCGGCGGCGCCTGGCCACGGTGGCACCCGAGGCCGCTTCGGTCGGGCGCTTCGCCGTGGCGTCCTTCGAATTCGACGGCGTGCCGTGCACGGTGGCCGGCACGGGCTACACCGGTGAGGACGGTGTGGAGTGCGCCGTACCCGGCAACGTGGCCGCCC
>DATGGF010000547.1:0-2741 GCA_035308625.1 Acidimicrobiales bacterium
GGTAGAGGATGTCGGCTCCGGCCCGATCGGTCCCCACCCGCATCTGGATGACCGGCCACGTGAGGCCCTCGTTGATCCCCTGGGCGATGTGCACGACCGGACGGCGCGCCCGCTGGTCGATCAAGGTCTCGCCGTCGAAGGTGGCCACCAGCTCGGTGGGCCCGGCCGACAGCAGCGCGGTGATGGCGCCATCCGCGCCCAGGCCCGCGTCCACCCATCCTTCGAGCGCCACGACCAGCACCGGCCGCTCCAGAGCGCGGTCGCTGTGGAGCTCGTACAGGCTCATCGGGCCTGGCTCACGAGGCCCCGAGAGTGGTGCGGGCGGACTCGGCCAGCATGACGACACTCTGGGCGAAGCTGTCGACGCTCGAGCGGTCACCGGCCGTGGCGCCGCCGACGTAGCGGGCGTACACCCCCTGGAGGATGCAGGCGAGCTTCCAGTAGCCGAAGGCCACGTAGAAGTCGAGGCGGCTGATGTCGCGGCCCGACGCGTCGGCGTACCAGGAGCGCATCTCGGCTCGGGTGGGGAAGCCGGCGACCGTCGTGGGCGTCACGCCGACCAGTGCGGCGACGTCCCCCGGCTCGGTCCAGTACACCATCAGCAAGCCGAGATCGGCGAGGGGATCGCCGAGGGTGCAGATCTCCCAGTCGAGGACAGCCCGCACCGAGCCGTCGTCGGCCAGCACGGTGTTGTCGAGGCGATAATCGCCGTGCACGATGGCCGCGCCGGTCTGGGGCGGAACGTCGGCGGCGAGCCGGTCGTGCACCTCCTCCACGATCGACGCGGTGTCCACCCCTTCGACCTGCGAGTTGTGGAACTGCTCGGACCACCGCCGCAGTTGGCGCTCGATGTATCCGTCGCGCTTGCCGAAGTCGCCCAGGCCGACTTCATCGACGTCCACCGCGTGCAGGGCGGCCAGGGTCTCGGCCAGTGACCGTCCCGCATTGCGCCGGGCCGCCTCGTCGAGGGCGCGCTCGGCCGTCGCCGCGTCGCGCACGATGTGCCCGTCGACGAACTCCATCACGTAGAACGGCGGTCCGTTCACCTCGGGGTCCTCGCACAGTCCGAGGGCCCGGGGCACGGGAACGGCGGTCGCCTGCAGGGCCGAGATCACTCGGAACTCGCGGCGCATGTCGTGGGCCGTGGGCAGGACGTGGCTGAGCGGAGGGCGACGCAACGCGTAACGGGCACCGGCCCCGTCGGTGACGCTGAACGTGAGGTTCGAGCGGCCCCCGGCCACGAGCTCGAAGTGCAGGGGGAGCTCGACGCCGGGGACGGCGTCGGCCAACCACTGCGGCACCCGCTCGGCGTCGATGCCCTCGACCGTGTTTCCGCCGCGGATTCCGGCCGTCGTCACGGCAGGCACGCTACCGCCCGCCCGGTAGGGTCTGGGTCGTGCCTGACGTGACCGATGCCACCTTCGAAAAGGACGTGCTCGAGCGCTCCGACCAGGTCCCGGTGGTCGTCGACCTTTGGGCTCCGTGGTGCGGCCCGTGCCGCACCCTCGGGCCCATCATCGAGAAGGTCGTGGAGGACACCGACGGCGCGGTCGAGCTCGTGAAGGTCAACATCGACGACAACCCGCGCATTGCGGCCACCTTCCAGGTCCAGTCGATTCCCGCGGTGTACGCCATCCGGGACCGGCAGGTGGTCGACGGGTTCATCGGCGCCTTGCCCGAAGCGCAGGTGAAGACATTCGTCGACCGACTGGCCCCGCAGCCGTCGGAGGCCGACCTGCTCGTGGCGGCCGGTGACGAGGCGTCACTGCGGCAGGCCCTGGAGCTCCAGCACGACCACGCCGGTGCGGTGACCGGGTTGGCGCGCCTGCTCGTGGCCGACGGGCGCCAAGCCGAGGCGCTCGAGCTCCTGGCCCGCATCCCCGAGACGGCCGAGTCTCGCCAGATCGCCGCCGAGGCCCGTCTCGCCGCTCAGGAGGTCGAAGTGCCGGCCGACGGCGTCGACGTGCTCCTCGATGCACTGCTCCCCAAGGTCAAGGACGACGAAACGGCCCGGCAGGAGTTCCTCGACCTGCTCGAAACCCTCCCGGCCGACGACCCCCGCGCTGGCGCGTATCGCAAGGCGCTCGCATCCCGGCTCTTCTGAGCCTCTGAGCGCCGGCGGCGCCCGGCGATAGGGTCGCCCGGTGCAGCTCGTCCTCGGCGACCGTTCGTTCGACCTGCGCACCCGCGCGCTCGTCATGGGCATCCTGAACCGCACGCCCGACTCCTTCTACGACAAAGGTGCGACGTTCAAGCTCGAGCTCCTGGTGGAGCGGGCCGAGCAGTTGGTGGCGGATGGCGCCGACATCCTCGACATCGGCGGGGTGAAGGCGGGGCCCGGGCCCGAGGTGACCGAAGAGGAGGAGCTCGACCGCGTCATCTCCGCCATCGAGGCGGTGCGGGCCCGTGTGGACGTGCCGGTTTCCGTGGACACCTGGCGGGCGTCGGTGGCCGGCGCCGCCTACCGGGCGGGCGCGACGCTGGGCAACGACATCAGTGGGTTCGCCGACCCCGAGTACCTCGACGTGGCGGCCGATGCCGGCGCGGCCGTGGTGGCGACCCACATCCGGCTCGCTCCCCGGGTGCGCGACCCCGATCCCCAGTACGACGACGTGGTGGGTGAGGTGCGGGCCTTCCTGGCCGATCGGGTGGACCAGGCCCGCAGAGCGGGCATCGCGGCGGACAAGATCGTCGTGGATGCCGGCTTGGACCTGGGCAAGACGGCCGAGCAGTCCCTGGAG
>DATGGF010000548.1:0-3016 GCA_035308625.1 Acidimicrobiales bacterium
AGAGGTGACAGGGAACCGCCTCGCTGGGACGACGAAGTCCAGGAGACGTCCCATGTGATGGTCGCCGACACAAGAAACGCTCCCGCGTCCGGATCTGGGCCCGGCTGGCCCAACGACGTCCTCAGATACGTATGGGAGCATCCGGTTCGTTGCTGGCTTGCCGGCAGGTCCGCTTCATAGGCAATCCCTGGCCCGTTGCACGTCACCGGGGCCGATCCATCGCCCATGTCCCACCGCACCGAGACCGGCCGCGCCGTCGCCGTGGCCGACACGCCTCCTGCCGTCGCCGTCGCTGTGTACGGGTGCCAGATGGACGGGTCGATCCACAGCCACGTGGGCAGGTCGACGACACTGAACGACGCTGGGTTGGTCGCGATGTTCGGAACCGGTAGGCGGATGTGGCTGGCCGCCTGCGCGGCCACGGTCGATGGGGCTACGGAGGAGGATGTGGGCTTTCTCGGCACCCCTCCGGGCACCCAAACAAGCCCGCTGCCAGCCACACTCGCGCTGGCGCCGGGACACGAGTAGAGATACCAGTGCCCGTCGCCGCTGGATCCAGCGACGGTAATCCCTCCGTACGGTGCGCCGGACGAGAGCCCTGTCCACGTGCAAGTCGGGCCGGAGGAACCGCCACGCGGTCCGCCAACGCTGGCCTGCGACGACCCCGGGATCGACGTCGAATCCGAGGCCGACACATTGACGGTGTTCCCTCCGTCGGATGCCGAGACGGCCGCAAATGCCGAAGTGGCTGCAAGCGTCACACCCGAGACGAGGACCGCCGCCGCAACTCCCGTCCTCCCAACCTTGACTTCCATGCGCGGTCTCCAGTTCGTCGCAACTGCGATTGGGCGCGTCAAAATCAAGAGAACGCCCCCCGCTACGTGCCGTGTGCCGCCCGGACGCTGCGCGCCGTCGCTTCGGCAACTCGGGAGAGTTGTATCACTCCTCGTGGTCAAGTCAACACAACAATCCTTTTCGGTTGTATTGCAATATCGGCAAGGCATGCGCGTCATGCGGCGAGGGTGCACAACGCACCTCTCGAATTCCTGGCAGACCACCTTGCTGACCAGTTGCCGCACCTTGCGGAACGATTTCGGCACCTTGCTGAACCGGGGCGACCCTCGCTCGCGCCGTCGTCGGTTGTGCCATTAGAACGCCGCCGCGTGGCCCCGCGCACCCAACTCATACACTTGCAACTCATGTGTGGCCGCGTCGACATTCACACTCCACCGGCACAGCTCGCTCGCGCGCTGGAGGCGCAGCTCGCAGCCGGCGTCGACCCCGACGGCCGCCCGAGCTGGAACGTGGGGCCGACGCGAGCGATTCCCGCCGTGGTTGAGAACGAAGAACACACTCGCGTGCTGGATCTTTTCCGGTGGGGACTAGTCCCGCATTGGGCCAAAGACCCCAAATCGGCCGGCGGTTACAAGATGATCAACGCGCGCGCCGAGACGATGGCCACCAAGCCCGCGTACCGGAGCGCCCTGGCCCGGCGCCGATGCCTGATCGTGGTCGACGGGTTCTTCGAGTGGGCGCAGAACCCGGCGGACCCGAAGCGCAAGATCCCGTTCTACTTCCAGCGGACCGACGGGCAGCCGATCACCATGGCCGGACTATGGGAGACCTGGTGGGACAAGTCAAGGTCCCCCGACGAGCCCGATCCCGAGACATATCTGCAGACAGCCGTGATCGTCACGACGGCCGCGGGTCCCGACATGGAGGCGGTCCACGACCGCATGCCCGTCATCATCGAGGAGGCGCAGCGGGGGTTGTGGCTGGATCCCGAAATCAGGGACGTTGCCCAGATCTCAGGGCTCCTCCATCCCGCCCCTGGTGGAACACTCATCCGGCACACGATTGCGACAGAAGTGAACAACGTCCGCAACGACGAACCCGGCATCATCGAGCCAGTGGACTGGCCCGAGGCGCAGCTCCTATTGCCCCCTGGAGCGCGGCCCGGCTGAAGCCGTCGGAGCCCCGCGCCTGGCTCAACCGAAATCGAGCTTGTCGAACTCCCAGAAGGACCGCAGCGAGGCGATCTTGGAGCCGTCCTCGGTCACCGTGTAGATGTTCACCAGGTCAACTGAGCCTTCCTGCCCGCCGGGCAGGGTGATATGGATCGTGCCCGCGAAGGCGCATTCGCGGGCGCACTCCGAAGACTGGCGCATCTCGAAGCGCACCTTCTCGCTGGCCGAGATCACGTTGTCGTAGAACGCAGTGATCGCCTCGATTCCCTGTTGGCCGGTCCCTTCGGGGTCGAAGGGGGAAGGCCCGACAGGGTCCTGCACGACGCCGTCGGAAGCGAACAACGCCAACCAGCCGTCTCGGTCCTTGGCCTCGGCCAGAGCCATCGACTTCCGGCCCATCTCGTACGCAGCGCCCATGGTGATCCTCCCCCGCAATGCGGCCCGGTCAGTTGTCGCCCGTCTTGGCCACCACCTCGTCGGCGAACCGGCGTAGGTGGTCGAGCTTGGCGGCGAGCTCCTCGGTGTCGGGGCCGACCACATATGGCCAGCGGAACCCGACAATGACGTCGGTCACGCCGAGGTCCTCGAGACGCCGGACCCCGTCGACGGTGAAGGCGTCAGCGGAGATCACGTGCACCTCGAAGGGCTCGGACGAACGCCCGGCGTCGCGACGGAGCTCGGCCAGTCGCTGGAGCATCCCCGGCAGTTGCGACGGGTCACCTCCGCCGTGCAACCAGCCGTCGCCCACCTCGGCCGCCCGGCGCAACGCCGCCTCGCCGTGCCCACCGATCAGTACCGGGATGGGGACGTCGGGGGTCGGAGCCATCTTGACCGGCGCCACGTCGAAGACCTCCCCGTGGAACTCGAAGAACCCGGCGCCCGGGGCGGTCAGGCCCTGAATGATGGCCAGCATCTCGTCCATCCGCTTCCCCCGCTTCGCCCAGGGGACGTCGGTGAGGGCATAGTCCTCAGGCCAAGGGCTGGTGCCGACTCCCAGCGAGAAGCGGTTCCCAGTCAGCACCGCCACCGACGAGGCCTGCTTGGCCACG
>DATGGF010000549.1:0-2744 GCA_035308625.1 Acidimicrobiales bacterium
CATTGCCGATGGACACCCTGGCCCCGGGCACCGATCCGTGGTAGCCGGCGGGGCCGTACCCGAAGATCCCACCGTCTGACCCCACGAGCCAGTACCCGCCTTGCGGCGCTGCCGCCATACCCACGATGTCGGAGACGGGCAGGCGCGAGGCCGCCGGCGAACCGAAGAAGCGGGCGTCGCCGAAGGTCCACACCTCGCCCCGGCGACCGACGAGCCAATACCCGCCGCCGTCGGGCGTGGCGGCAACGCCGACGATGTCATCCACCCGGTAGCCCTCCCCCGGGATCGACCCGTGGTAGGTGGCGTCGCCGAATCCGAAGACACCTCCGTCCGAGCCCACCATCCAGTAGCCGCCGCCGTCGCGGGTCGGAGCGATGCCGACGATGTCGTCGATCTCGTCGCCCAGTCCAGGGACCGAACCCAGATACGGCGCGTCGCCGAAGGCGAAAACCCCACCGTCCGACCCGACCAGCCAGTAGCCCCGCCCGTCCGGGGTGCCGGCCATGCCGACGATGTTGCGGATGTGGACCCCGATCCCCGGGAGCGACCCGTAGAACGGGTCCGACCCGAAGTCGAACACCCCGCCATCCGAGGCAACCATGCGATGCCCTGGCCCCGCAGACTCGGCGGAGTACGACGGCCGAGGGGGAGGAGACGAGGCCACGTACGGCTGGGGCGCCACCACGGCTCCCGAATTGGAGCTGGACCCGGCTTCGGAGGGGTCCGGGAGGTAGGGGACGACCTCGGACCAGGTGAAGTCCTTCTGTGGGCTGCCGGAGGTGTCGGCCAGAAGTTCGGTCCAGCTGGTCCCGCCCTGCCAGCCGGTGGCCGAGAACCCGCTTCCGATCACGCAGGGCTGGCAGGCCAGCGAGACGAGGATGTTGTGCCGGTGCACCCAGCAGGCCGCCTCGCCCGGCTGCTGGCAGCTGGCATTGCCCGAGCCGGGACCGTCGTCGTACATCCAGATGTAGATGTTCTCGAGCGAGTTCCCTCCGCCTCCGGCCCAGTTGCTGCTCCAGCGGGTGGAGGGGAAGTCGCTCGGTACCGTGGTGTCTTGACCCTGGGCGGCCGCGCTCTCGGCCGACTGGTCGAGCCGGGTGGCCATGGCGGAAAGCGGTGTCAGCCCCCGAGCGGTGCGTTCCAGGTTGGTGGCCACGAACATCTGTTGCTCGGGGCTGAGCGAGCTCCAGTCGCTCGGGAGCCCCATAGGCCCAACGCCCTCCTGGGCGCGGGCGTTGTCGATCGCCTGGACGGTGTTCGACACGCACAGAGACGAGTCGTCATACGCGGTGGCCGAGCAGTCCTGGAAGAACGGCGGGTTGGGATAGATGTCGGCCGGTGGGTCGCTCGTCGACACCGGCGAGCTGAACAAGCCCGTCGGGGTGGCTGACAACGCGCCCAGGCAGACGACGGCCGCCAGCAGCCCCCAGATCACGCCGGTCAGGACAGGACCTCGCCGCCTGTTGCCACCGCCCGGCAGCCGCAAGACGCTCCCCTTCGCCCACCACGGCCGCCGCAGCGCCCGCCTCTCGAAGCTCGGCACTGCGAGGCACGCGGAGTTGTGCCCCGGCCGACCTCCCCCGCAGGCGAACGCCGCTCCGCCACGGTTCTTGCGGCGAGCAAGGGACACCTCGTGCGATCGCACCGGCGATACCTCTGGTTGCACAACGGCTCACAACGACGGGTGCCGACGGTGCCTCCCGGCACACGGTGAGCGCGCTTCTCCGGCCGGCGTGGGTAGACCCGAGGCGTGTCCGTGTTGATCGGGGCCTCGGGGTGGCAGTACGACTCCTGGCGCGGTCCCCTCTACCCGCCGGGGTTGGCCAAGGCCCACTGGTTGGAGCACTACGCCCGGTGTTTCCAGACGGTGGAGGTGAACAGCACGTTCTATCGGCTCCCGAACGCTTCGACGCTGCACTCGTGGGCGTCGAAGACACCCGAGGACTTCGTGTTCAGCGTGAAGGCCAGCCGGTATCTCACCCACGTCCGTCGGCTGCTTGACCCGGGTGATCCGGTGAAGCGGCTCGTCAGGGCGCTCGACGCCTTGGGAGGGAAACTCGGGGTCGTGCTCCTGCAGTTGCCCCCGGACCTCGAGGCCGACCTGGAGGATCTCGACGACACACTGGCGTGCTTCCCCGGAGAGTTGCGAGTGGCCGTGGAGCCCCGGCACCCGTCATGGTTCACCGACGGGCTCCGCCGCCTGCTGGAGCGCCGCGGGGCCGCCCTGTGCCTGGCCGACCGGCGGTCTCGCCCGGTGGCCCCGTTGTGGCGCACTGCCTCATGGGGCTACCTGAGACTGCACGAAGGCCGGGGGGCTGCCCACCCTTGCTACGGGCGGATGGCCTTGGCCAGCTGGGCCGAACGCTTGGACGACTTATTCGGGGCCGGCGACGAGGTGTTCGCCTACTTCAACAACGATGCCCGTGCCTGTGCCGTCCGCGACGCCCGGCGATTCGCGGGGGCGCTCGCCAATGTGTCGCTCGAGCCCACACGGACGGCCATCGTGACCGCCCCGGGCCGCTGAAGCCGGAGGATCAGGAGGCCTTGCGGCGACGGGCGCCCGAGCCCGCAGAGGCGATCGCCCGCTCGAGCTCGTCCCGGCTCATCTTCGAGCGTCCGGGAAGATCGAGGGCGGTGGCCCGGTCGTAGAGCTCGGACTTGCTGAGCCCCGACAGGTCCTCCGCCCCTTTCGCCTTGGCGGCGGCCCGCTTGGCCGGGGCGTTCTTGGCCGCCGAAGCCGGCTT
>DATGGF010000550.1:0-3058 GCA_035308625.1 Acidimicrobiales bacterium
CGCCAGATCGGCATCTGTGAAAGAGCGGTTCTTGTCAAGCGCCGTCTCGCCATCGGCGAGGCGTATTCCGGCCGACAGGCCGGTGCTTTTGCTCGCAGGGTGGCTGGTTGAGGGCGCGCGCCGCCAAGGAGCTGGGGTCAACGTGGAGCGCCCGCAGGCCGTCAGGCCGAGGACGAACGACGTTGACGCCGGCGACGGGTGGCGCACACTGGCCCGAGCCAGCGTGCGGTGGGACACGTTGTGACGATCACCAAGGCCCACCGATGTGGGCGGGGCCGCGACCAGGAGACCGGTGCGACCAGGCATCTGTTCGCCCCCGGCGAGGGGGTGCATGGTGTGTTGCGGTCACAGCCAGACGGGCTCAATCACGTCCCCGGCCGCGCCACCTGCGTGGGGGCCATGCCGATCCACGAGCTCGCGTGCTGGCTGTGTCCGTTCCGGTTCACCCTGCCTTGGCGTGCTTGAGGCATCGGATGTGCCCGTCGCGCATGCCGTAGTACACGAGGGTGAGGAGCTTGCGGGCGGCGGCGACCCGGGCGATGCCCTTGCCCCGCCGCTCGGCGATCCTTTGGTAGTCGCGTTTGATCTTGGGCGTGCCCCGAACCCGGGACACCGCCTCGACGGCGGCCCAGCGCACCAGCGGGCTGCCCTGCTTGGTGATGTGGCCGGCGCGGGACTTGACGTCGGACTCCCGCAGCTTGGGTGTGAGCCCGGCCCACGAGCACAGGTGCTCGGGTGAGGGGAAGCGGTGGACGTCGCCGATCTCGGCGATGAAGATCGCCCCGATGGTCTCGCCCACCCCGTCGAGGGCCTGGATGGCGCGGTAGCGCACGTCGTCGCGCAACCAGTCCCAGATGATGCGCTCGTACTGGTCGACCTGGCGGTCGAACACGTCGATCAGCTCGCACAGCCCCTCGACCTTGAAGGCGTAGGGGGCGGGCAGCTTGAGCGCCTCGACCCATTCGGTGCCGGTCTCGCTCCATAGGTCGCTCACCGGTGGGTGCAGCCCGTGCTTGGCCAGCACGGCGTGGACCTGGACCTTGAGCCCCGAGCGCAGCGCCACCAGCTTGGCCCGCTGGCGCACCATCTCCCGCAGGCCGCGCAGGCCGACCGGGGCGATCCAGGCCTCAGGCAGCTCGCCGAGGCGCAAGCGCTTGAGGAGCTCGCAGCAGTCCCGGTAGTCGTTCTTCACCCGCCGGTCGTCCCAGGCCAGGCCGTTCGGGTGCACCAGGTGGACGTTGGCGCCCTGGGCCTGGAGGACGTCGACCGCCCAGTACCACCCGTAGGTGGCCTCGATCGCCACCTCGGGGTTGGGGCCGGCCTCCTCGATGGCCAGGCCGAGCGCAACGGGGTCGTTGTCGATGTTCACGACCGCCAACTGCTCGCCCCGTGCGCTCTGGCGCACGATCAGCGAGCGGCGACGGTGCAGGTCAATGGCGACGTACTGTCGTTCCACGGGCCCTCTCCTTCCTACGGAACGGCTTGGTTTGGTCGCCAAGAGCTTCGTACTGCTCGAGGCCCTCCGGGAAGGGGAGGGCCCAACCTTCGAGCGAGCCGCCGTCACCATCACGGACCTCCGTCACGGCTGATGACCTGGTCCCCCTGACCGGTCTCTCAGCAAGAGCGAGGCAACCGCTCTTTCATGACATCACGTCGTTGGTGTCGGCCGATGCGTACCGTGATTGGTTCCACCGCTGGGGCTCGAGGGCTCCGGCTCCCCGGTCCCAGCCGACTCGGGAGGTGCACGTTGACATCCTCATCATCGACGGCGCTGGTTCCGTTCGACGCGGCGTTCGCGGACCCACGGAGACTGGCGCTGGCCGGGTTCTTGGCCAGCTACACCGGGTTGACCCGCGACGCCTACGAACTCGACCTGCGCCAGTTCGTCGCCTGGTGCGACGAGCACGGGCTCGACCTCTTCGACGTCCGACGGTTCGAGATCGAGAGCTTCGCCCGCGACCTCGAGGCGCGGGGCCGGGCCAGGGCGACTGTGGCCCGTCGGCTTTGCACCGTCGCCGGCTTCTACCGGTACGCCGAGGAGGAAGGGCTCCTCGCCCACTCACCCGCCGTCCACGTCCGCCGTCCACGCATCGACTACGAGAGCCACGCCACCGCCCTGGACCGAAACGAGGTTGGCGCTCTGCTGGTGGCTGCCGGGCTGGGCTCCGCTCGAGACCACGCCTTGGTGTCTCTGCTCGCACTGAACGGGCTGCGCGTGTCGGAGGCAACCGGTGCCGACATCGACCAGTTGGCCTTGGCGAGGGGCCACCGCACGCTCACGATTCTCCGTAAGGGCGGCAAGATCGTCACCATCCCGCTCGCCCCGCGCACCGCACGGGCGATCGACCTCGCCATAGGGGAACGGCTGGACGGGCCGATCTTCACTGGGCCCGACGGAGCCCGGCTGGACCGGCACGCCGCCGGCCGGATCGTGCGCCGAGTCGCCCGCCGGGCCGGGATCACCAAACCGGTCGGGCCTCACACGCTGCGCCACGCGTTCATTACTGCCGCGCTCGACGCCGGCGTCCCCCTTCGCGACGTCCAAGAGGCCGCCTCGCACGCGGATCCTCGGACCACCATGCGCTACGACCGTGCGCGTGTGTCGCTCGATCGGCACGCCACCTACATCGTCTCTGCTTTCTCGCCGGCGCCGCCAGGTAACGCCGACCGAAGTTCGGGCGCCCCACGCCGGGGGCGCCCGGGTGCCGGAGTCGCCGTGTCTTCAGATGGCTCTTGGGCCGCGGGTCGAGCGACGGGCGAGCGGGCGTTCCCGGCGTCCGTCCAGCGACGGGCAGAGCCAGCGCTGGTCAGCCACTGTCCCTCAGGGTGTCGACCCCGCTCCCCCTGGCTTCTCTTGTTACGGACTTGCAGATATTAGCTAGGTTAGCTAGGCTGGGGTCATGCGGGTGAACATGCACGAGGCGAAAACCAACCTTTCGCGGCTCGTGGCGGCCGTCGAATCTGGCGAAGCGGACGAGGTCGAGATCGCCCGAGCCGGGCACGTCGTCGCACGGATCGTCCCGCCCCGGGCCCGTTCGGCCCGGCGCCCGGGATACTG
>DATGGF010000551.1:0-2732 GCA_035308625.1 Acidimicrobiales bacterium
CGGTGCTGGCCCAGGTCGGCCAGTACGTCTATGGGAAACACGGACTGGGCTACCTGTTCTACGTGCTGCTGCAGGCCGGGACCATGCTCATCCTGGTGTTGGCGGCCAACACCAGCTTCACTGGCTTCCCCTATCTGGCCAGCTTCGCCGCCGAGGACTCCTACCTCCCGCGACGACTGACGAAGCGCGGACACCGGCTGGTGTTCTCCCCCGGGATCATCGTGCTCACCGTGGTGTCCATCGTGTTGCTGCTCGTCACCCGGGCGCGCGTCAACAGCCTGATCCCGCTCTATGCCATCGGGGTGTTCACCGGGTTCACCATGGCCGGCGCCGGCATGGTCAAGTACCACCTGACGCACCGCGAGCCCCAGTGGCGGCGGCGGAGCATCATCAACGGCAGCGCTGCGGTCCTGTCGGCCATCGTGGCCGTCGTCTTCGCCGTAGCCAAATTCACCGGCGGCGCCTGGGTGGTCGTCGTGGTCCTGCCCCTCGGCGTTTTCGCCTTGATCCGCCTGCACCGGCAGTACGCCCGCGAGGACGCCGAGCTGGAAGCCGGGGCGCCGCTCGCCTGCGAGGCTCCCGTGTTGCGCCGTCACCGCGTGGTCGTACTGGTCGATCGGCTCGACCTGGCCACCGCCCGGGCGGTGCAGTACGCCCGGACTCTCACCCCCGACGAGCTGCGGGTGGTGCACTTCGCCGTGGACGCGCAACAAGCGGCCACCCTGGAAGGTGAGTGGCGCCGGCTCGGGCTATCGAGCCTGCCTCTCGACATCGTCGACTGTCCCGACCGCCGGCTCGAGCGGGCGGCGCTCGAATTGGCCGCTGAGTCCACCGCCGACGGTGAGACCGAACTCACCATCCTGTTGCCACGTCGCGGGTTCGCGGCAGGGTGGCGGCGGTTGCTGCACGAGCGCAGCGCCGATCGCATCGCCGCCGCGGTCAGCACACTGCCCCACGTGAACGCCACCATTGTGCCGTTCCAGCTCACGGGTGGCTGGCCGGGCAAGGACGCGGCCGCACCTGACAGCGCAGTCGAGTCGAACCGCTCAGCTCCGCGTCGCAAGGGTGGCAAGGAGCACAGAGAGGGCAGGGACAGGGACAAGCCCGAGGCCGCGGACAACGGGGCCATCCCCATCGCCGATGCGACGTGGCGGGCGAGGGTGCGGGTGGCCGGCAAGATCCGGACGGTGCGGGTCCCCACCCGGACGGGCACGGCCAACCTGGAGTGCACCTTGGTCGACGCCACTGGCGCCATCCTCCTGGTCTTCCAGGGGCGCCGGCGCATCCCCGGCATCTCCCAGGGCGTCCGGCTCTTGGCCCAGGGGACGGTAGGCGCCTGGGGCGGGCAGCTCGCCATCTTGAACCCGGAGTACGAGTTGCTGGCCGGGCCCGACACAGAAATGGCCGAGCTCAAGAACTGACGCCCGACCCGCCTTCCTTGCTCGCCGGCGGGCCCAGTCGGTATCTTCGGCCCCCGATCTTCTCCGGGCCCGTCGCTTCGAGCCCTAGTCCGGGGGGCACCACTGTCGATCCGCTAGCCGAGCCCGCCCGGGTGTGGCCCCGGCCGGGGCCCGCCCCGGGTCCCACCGAAGGGAGCCAAGAGCAACATGACCCACCTCCTCGCAGCTGAAGGGGGGTACCAGAGCTTCGTGCTCACGAGCACGGAGAAGGTCTGGCTCGTGGTCGCCCTGGTCGCCGCCCTGTTCGGCATCGCCGTCGGCCTGGTGCTCATGCGCGGGGTGCTGCGCGCGGAGACGGGGACCGACAAGATGCGCGAGATCGCCGCCGCCATCCAGGAGGGAGCGGTCGCATTCCTGCGCCGGCAGTTCCGTGCCATCCTCATCGTGCTCGTGCCCCTGGCCGTGCTCATCTTCTTCACGGCCACCAAAGTGGAGCGCCCCGACCATTCGATCGCGCTGTCGTTCGCGTCAGCGGGCGGGTTCCGGGTGCTGTGCTTCCTGTTCGGCGCGGCCTGCTCGGGACTCACCGGCTTCATCGGCATGAGCCTGGCCGTGCGCGGCAACGTCCGCACCGCGGCGGCGGCCCGAGACGGGAAGATGGCGGGGGCGCTGAAGGTGGCCTTCCGCACGGGCGCCATCACCGGGATGCTGTGCGTCGGGCTGGGCCTGCTCGGCGCCACCATCATCGTGTTCACGTTCCAGAACACCGCCACCGCGGTGCTCACCGGCTTCGGCTTCGGCGCGTCGCTGCTGGCCCTCTTCATGCGAGTGGGCGGCGGCATCTTCACCAAGGCGGCCGACGTCGGCGCCGACCTGGTGGGCAAGGTCGAAGCCGGGATCCCCGAGGACGACCCCCGCAATGCCGCCACCATCGCCGACAACGTGGGCGACAACGTGGGCGACTGCGCCGGCATGGCCGCCGACCTGTTCGAGTCCTACGTGATCACCATCATCGCCGCCATCATCCTGGGATTCTCCGCCTTCCGCTCACTGGGGCCGACCTTCACCGCCCACTCCGCCCGGGCGGTGGTATTCCCCATCATCGTGCCGGCCATCGGCATCGTGGCCTCGGCCGTCGGCGTGTACGTGGTTCGCGCCCGCGACAACGACCGCACCGCCATGGCCCCCATCAACCGCGGCTTCTGGACGGCGCTGGCGCTGACCCTGCTCGGCTCCGGGCTGGTATCGGGCCTCTACCTCCACTACATGAAGGCCTTCTACGCGGTGCTCACCGGGGTCGTCCTCGCCCTCGTCGCCAGCCAGATCACCGAG
>DATGGF010000552.1:0-3254 GCA_035308625.1 Acidimicrobiales bacterium
AGCAGGTGCATCATCCGCCGGTCGAGGTAGACCACCAGCCTCATCGCCCACGGGGCCACGAAGAGCAGCACCACCCCCGTGACGAACACCCCGAGGTGGGTGGCGAAGCCAGGTGGCCCGTTGTCGTAGCCCGGGGCGAACAAACGCCCGAGGGGCCCGAACCGCGCGGTGCCAGAGCCTCCCGTGAAGAGCGTGGCGATGCCCAGGAGCGCCTCCAGCCACACGCTCAGGGCGAACCACACACCGAAGACGGTGAGGGGCACCTTGGCCACGAAATAGCCCACGGCGCGCCACGCGGCCGCGTCGGTGAGCGATGCGCGCAGCCACCCGAAGAAGCCGGGACGGGGATTGAACGCCTCTGGTTCGTCGATGGGCTCGCCGAGCATCCTCCGGGCCAGCGACCGTTGCCAGCGCCCGAGTCCCCGAGCGGCTCGGAGGCCGCCGGCAAGGATCAGGATCCCGACGAATCCGACGGTGAGTCCGAGGCCGGCCAATCCCAGCGCCCCCAGGACGACCACCGAGCCCCCGGCCAGGACTGCACTGACGAGGAAGAACCCGAGTTCGGCCCAGCTGCGCCGGTGGAACGGCTCGCTTCCGATCCGCTGGGCGAGGTGCTTGGTCTGTTCCGCTCGCGCGGGCGGAATGTGAATCTGCACCCAGCCCCCTTTGGTGCTGGCCTGGCTCAAGCGTCCCGCCTCACGAATAGTACGGCGCCCACCGCCAGGGCGATCGCAGCGTAGATGGCCATCAGCAACAGGCCGAGGCCGGGTGAGAGGGGGTTCATCCCGCCGGGCCCCCCTCCCTGCCTGATCGTGGCCATGATCGAGTTGGTGAGGATGTTGGGCGGCATGTAGCGAACGGCAGGCTCCGATATCCCGTGCATCACCAGGGGGAGGACGAACACCACGCCGGCAAAGGTGGCGATCGCCCCGGCGGTATTCCTGGTGACGAGCCCGAAGCCGAATGCCATCAGGGCGAGCAGCGCGATGAACAGACCAGTCAGGAACACCGCTTCGAAGGCTCCGGACGATCCCAAGTTGGTCGAGGGAAGCCCGCGCGCAGAGAGGATGCCTTCGCCGAGGAAGAACGAGCTGAAGCTGAGCGCTTCGCAGAAGACGACCGTGGCCGCCGCGGTAACGAGCATCTTGGCAGCAAGAACCTTGGGACGTCGTGGAGTCGCCGACAGCGTCGCTCTGATGGTGCCGCTCGAATATTCCCCCGTGATGAGCAACGCCCCGAACACGCCGCCGGTCAGCCCTGCGACGATCATTCCGGTCAAGGCTTCCTGGGTGGCATCGAACCCGAAGCCATCGCGTGGGTACAGGACACCCTTTGTGACCAGGCTGGTCACCACCAGACCGAGGACGACCGTCAGACCAAGCGTTATCGCCGTCGACGGAAGGGTCAATACCTTCACCACTTCGGCTTTCACCACGTTCTTGAGCCGGTAGTGCCCCGCCGGCGCGCTCTGGACCGCCAAGGACATCGAGATCACTCCTCAGGACCGGCGACGGTGGCGCCGGCCAGCAAGGACGGCCGAAACTCGACTTCGGCCTGGGTCAACTCCATGAACGCGTCCTCGAGCGAAGCGGTGATGGGAACGAGTTCGTGCACACGCAGATTCCGGCTTTGAGCCAGATCGCCGATCTCGGCCGCCGTCATGCCCTTGACCGTCAATGAGCCGGCATCTCCCTCGTCGACCCGAGCACCCGCTCCGGTCAGGGCAACGGTGAATTCCTCGAAATCGGGTGTCAACAGCCTTACCGCGCTGTGGCCGCTCCGACGCACGAAGTCACTGACGCTGGTTTCGGCGATCAACCGCCCCCGGCCGATCACGACGAGGCGGTCGGCAGTCAGTGACATTTCGCTGATCAGGTGGCTCGACACAAAGACCGTGCGGCCCTCGGCGGCGAGACCTCGAAGAAAGTGTCGGACCCAGCGAATGCCTTCCGGATCGAGGCCGTTGACCGGCTCGTCGAAGAGCAGGACGCCCGGATCCCCGAGAAGAGTGGCTGCCATGCCCAACCGTTGGCTCATGCCGAGCGAGAACTTCCCTGACCGGCGCCCGGCCACCGAGCTCAGGCCGACCAAGTCCAGCACCTCGTCGACCCGGCCCAAGGGAATGTCGTTGGTGGCCGCGAGCCATCGGAGATGACTCCGGGCGGTGCGGGCGGGGTGGAAGGCCTTGGCGTCCAAGAGGCCACCGACCTCCCGGAGGGGCCAGGCCAGCTCGGAGAAATGCTTCCCGCCGATGAGGGCCGACCCCGAGTCCGGTAGGTCGAGACCCATGATCATCCGCATCGTCGTCGACTTGCCTGAACCGTTCGGGCCCAGGAATCCGGTCACCTGACCCGGCGGGACCTCGAACGTCAAGCCGTCGACCGCAGTCGTGGCGCCATAGCGCTTGGTCAAGGCGTGGGCCGTGATCATCACAGGAGAGGCTAAGGCTGTGAGCTCTCAGATGGAATGCAGCTAGTAGGCGTCTTGCCGGTCGGGTTATCCCCACCCCGACCGTCTGTCACCCGCACCGGCCCAGCGTGTGACCCCGTCGAAACATCGACGAGAACCCGACTCGGGGGGCTTCCCCCACCTCGTTCGACCGGTTAGCCCCATTCCATCTGACCTCCCGTCGTCTTATGGTCCCAAACATCCTCACCGTTGGAGCTGCCCGATGAGCCTGACCATGTCCACGAAACCACAAGGCGGCCGCGATCCCGCCAGCCCCTGGGCTGTCGAGACACACGGGCTGACCAAGCGCTTTGGCGAGAACACCGCTGTCAACAACGTCGAGCTCCTGGTACCCCGTGGTTGCGCCTTCGGCTACTTGGGCCCCAACGGCGCAGGCAAGACGACGCTCATCCGCGTGCTGCTCGGGCTCACCCACGCCGATGCCGGGACGATGCAGCTTCTCGGCCACGCCGTTCCTCGACACCGCGACCAGGCTTTGGCCAGGGTCGGGGCGATCGTCGACGAGCCGAGGTTCCACGGCCACTTGACCGGTCGCCAGAATCTCCGGATCCTGGCCGCGGCCAGGGAGCCGGCAGCAACGGGCCGAATCGAGCCGGCCCTCGAACGAGTGGGCATCCTCCACCGGGGGGACGACAAGGTCTCGAAGTACTCCATGGGCATGCGTCAACGCCTTGGTGTGGCGGCTTGCCTCCTTGGGGACCCCCAGCTCCTGATCTTGGACGAACCGATGAACGGCCTCGATCCCGCCGGCATGTTGGACATGCGCGACATGATCAAGTCGCTCG
>DATGGF010000553.1:0-1926 GCA_035308625.1 Acidimicrobiales bacterium
TGGCCCGGTCCTGCCCATAGTCGATCGACGGCGCCGTCCCCGATGCGCCATCGGCCGCGATCGCCATGACCGCCTCGATCAACGCGTCGACGTCGCCGTCGGTGGTCGAGAGGCCGGCGCTGGCCCGCACCGCGCCCGGCATCGACCCGTGGTCACCGGCCAGCACGGCGTGGCGGTAGCGCTCCACCTCGTGGTGGGAGAGGCCGAGCAGCCGGATGAGATACGGATGGGCGCAGAAGCACCCGTGGCGCACTCCGATGCCCCACTCTGCGCTGAGCCGGGCGGCCACCAGCGCATGGTGCACGCCCTCGACCACGAAGGCGGCGATGGCCAACGTGTCGGTGTCGAGGGATGGCCCGAGGAGACGCACGCCGGGTACCCCCGCCAGGCCCCGGCGCAAGCGCGCCGCCAGCGCCCGCTCGTGCGTGGTGATGGCTTCCCAGCCGATGCGGCCGAGCTCGTCCAGGGCCGCGTGGAGCGCCACTGCGCCTACCACGTTCGGGGAGCCCGCCTCCTCGCGCTCGGGGGGTGCCGTCCACACCACTTCGTCGAGGTCGACCAGATCCACCGCGCCCCCGCCGGCCAAGAAGGGCTCGCCGTGGTCGAAGGTCGCCCTCGGTCCCACCAGCGTCCCAGCCCCGTACGGGGCGTACATCTTGTGCCCGCTGAAAGCCACGTAGTCGGCCCCGGCGGGGATCGGGCGATGGGGGGCCAGCTGGGCGGCGTCGACCACCACGGGGACGCTCCGGGCGTGGGCGGCGTCGATGATCGAAGCGAGGTCGGGGAGCCAACCGGTGACGTTGGAGGCTCCGGTCACCGCCAACAGGCGTGGGCGCGGATCGGTCTCGAGGCCACCGATCACGTCGTCGACGCCGAAGGTCCCGTCCGTGTCGCACTCGACGTAGCGCCGCCGCGCCACCCGTGCCCACGGGAGGAGGTTGGCATGATGCTCGACCACGGTGGTGAGCACCACGTCGCCGGGAGCCAGCTCGAGCCGATAGGCGAGGTGGTTGATGGCCTCGGTCGTGTTGCGGCAGACGATGGCGACGTCGCGCGCCGGGTCACCACCGGCGAAGTCGAGCAGGGCGGCCCGGGCCGCTTCGTAGGCCGCGGTCGACCGGCGCGATTTGAACCCGGCACCGCGGTGCACGCTCGAGTACTGCGGCACGAAGGCCTCCACGGCCCCAGCCACCGCCGGGAGCGCGGCGGTCGAGGCAGCGCTGTCGAGGTTGCGATAGCGGCGCTCGACGCCGTCGGCGCAAGGGATGACCGTGTCGTCGCCCACCAGCGTGGCCAGCGGTCGTGGGTCTGCCACCGTCGGCATCCTACGGCCCGGTCGCGGCCGTCCCTGGAGGGGCAGGACGCGGCCGGTACGATCGCTCTCGTGGACGGTGTCGATCAGCGCTCCCTCGACGCTCTGGAAGCCGAGGTCGCCGACGTGGAGCGGGCCCTCGCCCGTCTCGACGACGGGACCTACGGGACCTGCGAGGTCTGTCGTACCCGGCTCTCCGAGGCGCAGCTGGCCGAGTCACCGGCAGCGCGCTGGTGTGACGCCCATCTTCCGTTGCCGCCCCCGAGTGCGCCGGCGTAGGTCGACCATTCGCCGGCCCTGATCCGGCCCGGCGCGGTGACGGTCCAAGTGCAAGACCAAGAGGTTCGGATCCCACGAAGGTCCGAGATGTCGCCGGCGTCCAACGCGGGAATCGCATGCCGGACCGATTGGTTCGCCATCCTCTGCGTGTCGGTGCCCGTCGTGTGCCTGGCGGCTTGGGCGCTCGCCCATCCGATCGGGCCTTGGGGCGACCAGGCTGTCATCCAGGTCGACACCGACCGCGCCCTTGGGTTGCATCAGGCGCTGGGTCCGTACTCCCGCTTCGGCTGGAGCCATCCGGGCCCGTTGTACTTCTACTTGCTCGCCGTGCCGTA
>DATGGF010000554.1:0-3578 GCA_035308625.1 Acidimicrobiales bacterium
ACGGCGCCCGTCGTGGCACCGGCTGCGTGCCGAGGTGAGCCAGTGGCGCTCTTCTTCCCCCAACCGGGGCTGCAGCCCATCGGGCGATCCTCGGCCCGTACCCTCTGCGCGGTGTGCCCGGTTCGGCGTCCCTGCGCCGACGCCGGTCGTGACGAGCCCGAAGGCCTGTGGGGTGGCACCGCGCCCGAGGAACGCCATGCGTCATGGGTGCCGGCCGCCGTGATGGAGCGCGCCAGCCTGGCTTGACGCCGCGCCTTGACCCGCCCGTTGGCGGAGCCGGGCAAGATGGGCGAGTGCCCCCAATCCCCGTGATGGGCCGCGCGTCGTCGCGGGCCGTACGAGGCCTGCGCTCGGCTGCTCTGGTGCCGATATCGCTCGGGCTGACCCTGGGCACGCTGGCCGGCTGCGGTTCGTCCTCCGGGCCCCTGGTGCTCGGGCCGTCGGACAGCGGCGGGAGCTTCACGGTGGCGCACGGCCAGCGCGTGGACGTGGAGTTGCCCGGGACCGATTGGCAGGTCGACTTGAGCCCCGCGTTCGGCCCGCTCCAGGAGGTGTCGAGCCATCTGCGCTCCTCCAGGAACAGCGCCACGGAGACCATCGTCTTCACCGCCGGACCCCGTGGGGGCGCCACGGTGCGGGCCCGGCGCCCGAGATGCGTGTCGCAACACTGCACTTCGGGTGCGTCGCAAGTCGTGTTCCGGGTGATGGTGGACTAGCAGCAGGTCCACCTCCGGCTCCGGTAAGCCGGGAGCAACAGCGGCTCGAGCTCAGCTCAGCTCAGCGGCTGATGACGACCTTGACGGCCCCCGCGTCGGCGGCACGCCCGAAGACGTCGTAGGCCTGTTCCATCTCGTCGAGACGGAAGTGATGGGTGACGAAGCGGGACGCGTCGAGCTGCCGAGCGGAGATGAGGCGAAGAAGCGTGGGTGTCGAGTAGGTGTCGACGAGCCCCGTGGTCATGGTCACGTCCCTGATCCACAGCGTCTCGAGATGGAGCGTGGCCGGCTTCCCGTGCACACCGACGTTGGCCACCGTGCCACCAGCACGCACGATTGCCGTGCACAACTCGAACGTCTTCGGCACCCCGACCGCTTCGATGGCCACGTCGACGCCCAGGCCGTTGGTGAGTCGCTGCACGTAGGCCACCGCGTCTTCGGTCCCGTTGTTCAGGACCAGCAAAGGCTGCCACTGACAACAGCTCGGCGGCGGTGACGACTCCCTGACCCCCGCGTCCGTGTATCCGTACCTGGAACACGCCCCCATGGCACCCGCCGGGGCCGGTTGCGTCCCAGGGCCCAAGGTCCTGTCGCCAGGCCGCGCCGGACCCTATGCACCGCGGGCGGTTGCGCCCACCATGGCCAGGAGAAGAACTCGAAGGCGAAGGCAGGGATGCACATGACACGCGTGGCGATCAACGGCTTCGGCCGGACCGGGCGCACATTGCTCCGGGCTGCCCTGGAGCCGGGACGAAGCATCGAAGTCGTGGCCGTGAACGACATCGGCGCATCGGAGTCGCTGGCCCGGCTCTTCGCCCGCGACTCCGTGCACGGGCGCTACCCGGAGCCGGTGGCGGTCGAGGACGGACGCCTGTTGGTGGGGGAGCGCGCCATGAAGATGCTTCGGGAACCGGAGGCGAAAGCGCTGCCCTGGGCCGAGCTCGACGTCGACGTCGTGATCGACTGCACCGGGCGCTTCACCGATCGCGCCCGCGCCGCTGACCATCTCGAGGCCGGTGCCCGGAGGGTGGTGATCTCGGCCCCCGCCAAGAACGTGGACGCCACCTTCGTGATCGGGGTGAACGAGGACGAGTTCGACCCGTCGGCCCATTTCGTCATGTCGAACGCATCGTGCACCACGAACTGCCTGGCTCTGCTGGCCAAGGTGCTCGACGAGGCGTTCGGTATCGAGGACGGGCTCATGACCACGGTGCACGCCTACACGGACGACCAGCGCCTGGTGGACGCCCTGCACAAGGATGACCGCCGGGGTCGGGCGGCCGCCCTCAACATCGTTCCCACGACCACCGGCGCGGCTCGGGCGACCGGCGTGGTGCTGCCAGCGGTGGCCGGCCACCTCGACGGACTGGCCCTACGGGTGCCTGTCCCCGATGCATCGGTCACCGATCTCGTCGCCGTGGTGCGGGGTACGCCGACGGTACCCGACGTCAACGAGGCGTACCGCGTTGCCGCGGCCGGAGAACGTCTGCACGGGCTCCTCGAGTACTCGGAAGACCCGCTCGTGTCGTCCGACATCATCGGCTCGCGTGCGTCGTGCGTGTTCGATGCCGGACTGACCATGGCGCAGGGCCGGCTGATCAAGGTCCTGGGCTGGTACGACAACGAAATGGGTTACTCGCACCGCCTGGCCGACCTGGCTGCCTTGATCGCCTGACCGCTCACCATCGGGCGGCATGGTCCTCGGTCACCCCGACGAGCCCGCGCACTTCGGCTCCGGCCACCGATCCCTGGAACGTCCCGATGGGTTGGACGTAGCGGCTGCTGGCCACGAGCAGTGACGTGTGCCTCTCCCGGCGGCCTTCGGGCAAGAACTCGAGGTCGACCTCGTCGCCGGACGTGCTGCGTATGCGCCACGGCGACTCGGGGCGTGCCGGGTCGAACTCGAAACGCACCGGTCCGAGCGCGGTGATGCGCCCATCCACCCAGCAGGCGTTCTCGTGGGGCGCGGTGAAGTCCTCGGTGAAGTTGAGCGCGATGCGGCTGTCGGTGGCCGACGCCCAACGCCACCGGGTCGACCGGGCCAAAAGGCCATCGGTGTGGTCGAGGGCGGCGTGGCACGACGACAGGTCGAACACGGCGCCCATGGCACCGGCCACGCCTTCCACGCGTAGGGCGGGGGTCTTGTGGGTGCAGTCGGCGACGCCGCCGGCAACCGGCGCCAGGGCGCACATCGTCGGGCCGGCATCGGTCTCGTCCAAGGTGGCGTCGATGGTGAGCCCGGGGCTGCGCGCCTCGAGGCGCCACCGCCCGCGTTGGGTCGCCACCAGCCGGACGTGCAGCCGCCGGGAGCGGAACGTGGTCGACGCCGGCGCGTCCGGGCTCGGCGAGACCCGGGCGCGTGCCTGGGGCGCGACCACTTCGAGATCGGCCAACAGCCGTCGTGTCGTCCGGTCGAACAGGTAGGCGAAGGCGCTGCCCGCCCAACCCACGTGGACGACGGCCACCGCCAGGACGACCTCCGGCCCCGCCACCGACACGTAGTGCCAGCGCTTGTGCCGTCGCCGCAGGCGCCGGGCCGGCAGTCCGAGGCGGGACCAGTCGATCGATCCGATGCGCCCCGAGTAGGTGCCGAAGGGGATGGTGCCGTCGGCCACCACAGCGGGTGGCGCGGTCGGAAGCAGTTGACCGGGAGCCGACTCGGCCGACGGGGGCGGCTCTGTCGTCATGCCCGGCAGCGCAATGGCGCGCCGCCGTTGAACGCGCACATGTCGGCGAAGGCGGCCACGATGTCGATCGGCGCACCGGGCCGGGCGCCGTCGAGCTCGGCCATGGCCCGGTGCAGGTTCCCTACCAGGCGCTCGCTGTCGGTGAGCCCGGCGAAGAGGCCGAGGTCGGTGTCAC
>DATGGF010000555.1:0-7897 GCA_035308625.1 Acidimicrobiales bacterium
CCGGCGATCGCGCCACCAGCGCGTCGAGGGGATGGTCGTCGAACTGGGCCACGTCGACCGCACCACCAGGCAGGCAGGCGAGGGCCAGGTCGGCCAGGGCGACGTGCCGGGCCGTGTCACCCAGCTCGGTGTACACCGGGCTCACGCCGACGCGGGCCACCGCGTGCTTGGCCAAGAGCCCGCACACCGTGTCGAGCGACGGACCGAAGGGGCGGGGACCGATGGCCACCACACCGATCTGCCGCTGGCTCCGGAGGCGCCAGGCGCACGACACCCGCTCGACCCGGAACGACGACTCGATGTCGGGGAGGCCCTCGGCGCCGGCCGCGGGGTTCTCGGCCACCACCACGACCATCTCCCCCTGCACGGGAAGGTCGAGGATCCGGGCCACGTCGGCCGACCGGGGCAGGTCCTGGGCCCGCCCCTCGAGCAGCGCGTCGAGCAGCAGCGTGCGCTCGCGCTCCGAGCGCCGGAACCGCTCCGCCACGGTGCTGGCGTAGACCTCACTGATCTCCCGGGAGAAGGCGTCGGTCATCTTCCACACCACCGAGCCCCCTTCGAGCACGGTGTCGATATCGGGCTCGAGCGCCCGCCAGCTGCTGTGGTGGACCACGTGATCCCACACGACCTGGGCCCCGATCCGGTACACGTGCAGCACCGCGGCCAGCGGCACGCCACTGGCCGCGGCCCGCTCGGCCACGGCCCGGGCCCGGTCGAAGTCGAGCGGCTCGTGCCCGGCGAAGGCCCGCACGATGTGCCCGAGGTTGTCGTCGACGTCCTCGCGCAGCCGGGCCACCGGGGGCTCGCCGAGCTCGCGATAGAAGATGTCCTCTTCCAACACGACGCGGACGACCTCGTCGATGAGGACAGGGAGGTCCTCCACCAGGGTGGCCGCGAAGGCGCGGAAGAAGGGGTCCTCCAGGAATTCGGCTAGACGACGCGTCGATGCCCGTCCCCCACGGTTCGCCACGGCCCGTATTCAAGCGCGCCATGCCCGGGCGTGCTCGGGAAGGGCAGATGCTTGACTCGTGAAGGACGGACTACCCTCGGCCCTCGAGCACGTCCGCCGGCGCAGGCCCAGAGCTCGGAGGCCGATTGACGAACGACGCAGCCCACAGCGACCGGACCGGGTGGCTGTCGTTCGACGAGCTCACCGCCGAGGTCGCCGCCGGCCACATCGACACGGTCCTTCTGGCCATGACCGACATGCAGGGCCGGCTCCAGGGCAAGCGGTGCGACGCCCGGCACTTTCTCGACGAGGTCGTCCCCCACGCCGCCGAGGGCTGCAACTACCTGTTGGCCGTGGATGTCGACATGCGCACGGTCGACGGATACGCCCTGTCGTCATGGGACCAGGGCTACGGCGACTTCGTGCTCCGCCCCGACCTGGACACGCTCCGCCGCATCCCGTGGCACCCCCACACCGCCTTCTGCGTGGCGGACGTGGTCACCGCCGGGGGTGACCCGGTGGCGCCCTCGCCTCGCCAGGTGCTCCGCCGCCAACTGGAACGTCTGGGTGAACGGGGATTCACGGCCTACGCCGGGACCGAGCTCGAGTTCGTCGTGTTCGACGACACCTACGAAGAGGCGTGGGCCCGTGGCTACCGCGACCTGACGCCGTCCAACCAATACAACATCGACTACTCGCTGTTGGGCACGGGCCGCATCGAGCCGCTGCTGCGGCGCATCCGGGTGTCCATGTCGGGCGCCGGCATGGCCGTGGAGTCGGCCAAGGGCGAATGCAACCTCGGCCAGCACGAGATCGCCTTTCGCTACGGCGAAGCGCTGGCCAAGGCCGACGAGCATTCGCTGTTCAAGACCGGAGCCAAGGAGATCGCCGCGCAGGAAGGCCACAGCCTCACCTTCATGGCCAAGTTCAACGAGCGAGAGGGCAACTCCTGCCACATCCACTTCTCGTTGCGCGACCGGCACGGCACGGCGGCGTTTCCCGACGGCGCTGACCACAGCGAGGTCTTCGAGCACGTCCTCGCCGGTCAGCTGGCCACCCTGCGCGAGCTCACCGCGCTCTACGCACCGAACATCAACAGCTACAAGCGCTTCGTGCCAGGCTCGTTCGCCCCTACGGCCGTGGCCTGGGGTCACGACAACCGCACCTGCGCCTTGCGCGTGGTGGGCCACGGCGACGGTCTGCGCATCGAGTGCCGGGTGCCCGGGGGCGACGTCAACCCCTACCTGGGCATCGCCGCCCTGGTCGCCGGGGCCGTCCACGGGCTCGACGAGAAGCTGGCGCTGGAGGACGAGTTCAGCGGCAACGCTTACCTCTCGACCAAGCCCCGGGTGCCGTCCACCCTGCACGAGGCCGTGGCGCTCTTCAGCGACAGCGCGATGGCCCGGTCCGCCTTCGGCGACGAGGTGGTCGACCACTACACCAACTACGCCCGGGTCGAACTGGCCGCCTTCGACGCGGCGGTGACCGACTGGGAGCGGTTCCGGGGCTTCGAGCGGCTGTGAGCACCACGACCCCGGTCGTCAACCCGGCGACCGAGCAGCCGGTACGTCACGTCCCCGCCTTGAGCGCGGAAGAGACCGACGCCGCCATCGCCCGAGCCGCAAACGCCTTCCCTGCCTGGGCCGCAGTGGCGCCGGCGGAACGGGGCCGGCTGCTCCAGCGCTTCGCCGAACGCGTCGACGCGGCCGGTGACGAGCTCGCCGCCCTGGAGGTGGTGGGAGCCGGACACACCATCGGGAACGCCCGCTGGGAGGCCGGCAACGTGCGCGACGTCTTGTCGTACTACGCCGCCGCGCCTGAGCGGCACTTCGGCCGCCAGATCCCGGTGGCCGGCGGTGTCGACGTGACCTTCCGCGAACCGCTCGGGGTGGTCGGGGTGGTGGTGCCCTGGAATTTCCCCATGGTCATCGCCGCCTGGGGTTTCGCCCCGGCCCTGGCCGCCGGCAACACGGTGATGGTGAAGCCGGCCCAGCTGACACCGTTGAGCGCGCTGCGCCTGGCCGAGCTGGCCCTGGAGGCAGGCCTGCCCGAGGACGTGCTGCAAGTGGTCACCGGATCAGGGGAAGAGGTGGGGTGGCGGCTGGTCGAGCATCCGGCGGTGCGCAAGGTGTGCTTCACCGGGTCGACAGAAGTGGGCAAGCGGATCATGGCCGGATGTGCCGGGCAGCTGAAGCGGGTGACGCTCGAACTTGGCGGCAAATCCGCCAACATCGTGTTCGCCGACGCCGACCTCGAGCGCGCTGCCGCCGGCGCGCCGTACGCCGTGTTCGGCAACGCCGGCCAAGACTGTTGTGCGCGCTCGCGCCTGTTGGTGCAGGAGCCGGTGTTCGACCGGTTCATGGCCTTGTTCGAGTCGGCGGTGCGGTCGGTGGTCGTGGGCGACCCCTCTGACGAGCGCAGCGAAATGGGCCCGCTCATCTCGGCCGCCCAGCGCGCCCACGTCGCCTCCTTCGTCCCCGACGATGCCCCGGTGGCGGTGCGCGGATCGGCGCCGTCGGCACCCGGCTTCTGGTACCCGCCCACCGTGCTCGCCCCCGTGCCGCCCTCGTCCCGGGCCTGGCGCGAAGAGATCTTTGGGCCGGTGGTGGCGGTCGTGCCCTTTCGCGACGAGGCCGACGCCGTCCACATCGCCAACGACTCCCCCTATGGCCTGTCCGGATCCATCTGGACCCGCGACGTCGGGCGCGCCCTGCGGGTGGCCCGGGCGGTCGAGGCCGGGAACCTGTCGGTCAATTCCAATTCCTCGGTCCGCTACGCCACCCCGTTCGGGGGATACAAGCAATCGGGTATCGGACGCGAGCTGGGCCCCGATGCGCTGGACGCCTTCTCCGAGGTCAAGAACGTGTTCATCTCCACCGCGCCGTGACCGTCAAGATGGGACGACAGTGAGGTGACACCGGTGCCGGAACGACTGCAGGGGAAGGTGGCCGTCATCACGGGTGCGGCCGGAGGCATCGGTCGGGCCAGCGCACGGCGCTTCGCCGCCGAAGGGGCCCACGTGGTCGTGGCCGACCTGGCCGACGACGCCGGCGCCGCCGTGGCCGACGAGGTCGGCGGCCTCTACGTCCACGCCGATGTCACCAGTCCCGGCGACGTGGCCGCCATGTACGAGGCGGCGATCGCCCGTTACGGCACCCTCGACATCTGTTTCAACAATGCCGGGATCTCCCCACCCGACGACGACTCGATCCTGACCACCGGGCCCGATGTCTGGCGACGGGTGCAGGAGGCCAACCTGACGAGCGTCTACCTGTGCTGCCAGCACGGCATCGCCCGGCTGCTCGAGCACGGTGGCGGATCGGTGATCAACACCGCCTCGTTCGTGGCCGTGATGGGATCGGCCACGTCCCAGATCTCCTACACCGCGTCCAAGGGCGGCGTGCTGGCCATGACCCGCGAGCTCGGCGTGCAGTTCGCCCGATCGGGTGTCCGGGTGAACGCCTTGTGCCCGGGCCCGGTCAACACGCCGATGCTGCAGGAACTCTTCGCCAAGGATCCCGAGCGCGCCCGGCGGCGCCTCGTGCACGTCCCCATGGGCCGGTTCGCCGAAGCGGAGGAGATCGCCGCGGCGGCCGCCTTCCTGGCCTCCGACGATGCGTCGTTCGTCACCGCCTCGACCTTCATGGTCGACGGCGGCGTGCACGCGGCCTACGTCACCCCCGAATGACCCTTCCCACCACCGCCGTCGCCCGAAGGGGCTCGTGAGCATGCGGCCCGTCATCGGGATCACCGCGTACGAAGAGGACGCCCGGTGGGGCCCGTGGGACGAACGGGCGGTGCTCGTCCCCGCTGCCTACGTGCATGCCGTGGAGCGCGCCGGGGGCGCGGCCATGGTCCTACCCGTGCAGTCCACCGGGGTCGAGGAGTTGCTGGCCCGGGTCGACGGAGTCGTGCTGTCGGGGGGGCCAGACGTCGACCCGGCCCACTACGGCGAGGAGCGTCATCCCGAAACGCAGTCGCCGCGCGCCGAGCGCGACGAATTCGAGCTGCGCGTGGCCCTCCTGGTGCTGGAGCGGGCCGTGCCCACCTTGGGTGTGTGCCGGGGCATGCAGGTCCTGAACGTCGCTCGGGGCGGCACGCTGCACCAGCACCTCCCCGACCTGGTGGGCCACCGCGGGCACTCACCGGTGGCGGGAGAGTTCGCCTGGCACCGGGTGACGGTGGACCCCGACAGCCGGTTGGCTGCCGCGTTGGGCCGGCACGAGATCGAGACGGCGAGCCATCACCACCAGGCGGTGGCGACGCTCGGTCGCGGCTTGCGCATCGTGGCCCGGGCTGACGACAACACGGCCGAGGCCTTCGAGGACCCGTCCGCCCCGTATCTCTTCGGGGTGCAATGGCACCCCGAAGCGGGAACCGACTTCACGTTGTTCGAGGCGTTGATCGACCGATCGCGGCCGTAAGGGCGGCGCGTCCGCATCGGACAACAGTTGCCTCATGCCACCTCTTGCCATTGTCTCGAGGTGTGGACACGCAACGGCCATCTCGCCGTCCGATCGAGCGCTATTTCATCATTATTTGCAATTGCCGCTTTGCGTGGTGCCTCGCTAGCGTTCGAGATGGTGGGATTAGGGGGGGATGGCGTGCAAGCGCGGAATCAGCCGGGGACTTCTCGCACTCCCAGCGCGGCCGCCAACCTTGATCGTGGTGACTTTCTAAAGGCCAACGCGCCGACAGCGGTGGCCACTCCTCCGGGAGCGGTCGGCGTTCTCCACCCGGTGGTGTCCGGTCCGCCGGCCCCGCTGCACGCGCTGGACACACGCCCCGAACGAGTCGCCCCGAGAGTTACGCCCGGTCGCCGAGCCGTCACGCGACCCACCGTGAGCCTGGTCATCCCGGCCAAGAACGAGGCTCGCAACCTGCCGCGGGTGCTCACCGACATCCCCAAGGTCGTCGGTGAGGTCATCCTCGTCGACGGGCTCTCCACTGACGTCACCCACATGGTGGCCACCGAGCACCGGCCCGACATCCGTATCGTCCATGAGCGGAAGCCGGGCAAGGGCAACGCCCTGCGGGCCGGGTTCGCGGCAGCCACCGGCGACATCATCGTGGCCATGGACGCCGACGGCAGCATGATGTCGGAGGAGATCCCTCGCCTTCTCTACTTCCTGACGCACGGCTACGACTTCGTGAAGGGATCTCGCTTCATCAGCGGCGGGAGCTCCCTCGACATCACACCGGTGCGCAAGCTCGGCAACTCGATGCTCTGCTCCCTGGCCAACGCCTTCTTCGAGACCCAGTTCACCGACCTGTGCTACGGGTTCTTCGCCTTTCACCGGAAGTTCCTCCCCCATCTGGCCCTCACCTCTCAAGGATTCGAGATCGAGACGGAGATCACGGTGCGGGCGGCCAAGATCGGCCTGCGGATGGCGGAGACACCCAGCATCGAGATGCCTCGGTTCAGCGGGAGCTCCAACCTGAACGCCTTCCGCGACGGCATCCGGGTCCTGAGGGCGCTGTTCCACGAGCGCCGGCCGGCTTTCGCCGACCGCGGCCCGACCTTGCCCGAGACCGATGGGCCGGTCGGTCAGCACGCCTGAGGAGTCAGCTCCTCCGACTTCGTCGCAGGCGCCTCAAGCGGTGCGGTCGCTGGCGACGACCTACGCCTACATCATCGGCCAGCAGGGCACCGTCATCGTGCTCAACCTCGCCTACTGGCTCGTCGTCACCCATTTCTTCGCCGCCGCCCAAGTGGGCAAAGCCTTCGCTGCCACCTCGATCGCCATCTTGGTGTCGACCCTGGGCAGTCTCGGAATCGCCACGTTCCTCGTCGCCGAGATCAACTCGTTCCCCGCCGGCTTGCGCCGTTCGGTGCTCTCTACCGGGGCAATGGTCTCGGCCGCCGCCGTGGCGGTGCTGGCCGTACTGGCTCTCGCCTGGTCACCCATCCTCGGGCGGACGGTGGCCACGGTGGCCGGCGATCACGTCACCGCGGCGTTCTTCGTGGTCGGGGCCATGGGGATGGTGGTCTCGGTGCTCTTCGACCGGGCCGCCATCGGGCTGCGCCGGGGCCCGGCCCAGCTGACCCGGGGGATCCTGGCGTCATCCCTGCGGATCGTGGCCGCCCTGGTCGTGCTGGCTGCCGGCTGGCGCACCGGGCGGGCCCTCGTGCTCGGCTGGTCCACCACCCTCGTCTTCTCGATCGTCGTGTGCTGGCCCCTGCTCCATTTGGCCCGGCGCACCCGAGGAGGACAGGGCCTGCGCCATCGGGCCGCGCTGGTGCGCAAGTACGGAAGCCTGTCGCTCAGCCACCACGTGCTCAATCTGTCCCTCACAGCCATGTCGTACTTCGTCCCGGTCGTGGCCGCCGTGCTCTTGGTGGCGCGCCAGTACGCCTACTTCGCCGCCGCCCAGACGGCCGCCGTAACCGTGCTGGCCCCGACCTACCTGGTGGCCGTTGCCCTGTTCGCCGAGGGCTCGCGTGACGAACGCCATCTCGGGCGACTGGTCCGCCACTCCTTCCCCATCGCCCTGGCCATCTGCGCCGTGATCATCGGCGCCGTCGAGGTATCGGCACCGCTCGTGCTGCGGCTCTTCGGTGCGGCGTACGCCAACAACGGGGTGGACGAGCTGCGCATTCTGGCCATGGTCGGCCTTCCGTACGTGGTGAAGGACCACTTCGTGTCCATCCGCCGGGCCCAGGGGCGGCTCAACTCCGCGTCGCGCGTTCTGGCCGTGGGGACAGCCGCCGAGGCCATCGGCGCCGTGGTGGGCGGCGCCTTCTTCGGGGTGGACGGCCTGTGCCTCGGTTGGGTCCTGGTGGCCGCGGCCGAAGCACCGTTCCTACTCCCGGCCGTGCTCCAGATCCACGCGCAAGGCCGAGCCGAACCCGAGCGCCCCGGCACTCTGTCGCCGGCGAGCGGCCTCGGCGCCTGACGACCTGCGACTCAGCCGGCTCCACGTACGGGACAAGCCGCTTCCGAGTTG
>DATGGF010000556.1:0-2899 GCA_035308625.1 Acidimicrobiales bacterium
GCCAGTACAGCTTGTACAAGCCGGTGCCCATCCTCGAGAACGCACCGTTGACCGACGTGCTCTACGTGGGCGAGCACGCCGCCGACTTCCCCGGGGTGAGCGCAGTGGCTGACACCACGCGCACGTATCCGATGGGGACCACGGGGGCGCAGATGCTCGGCTACGTGGGACAGATCCAGACGCTCCAGGCCGGGTACCAGCTGGGCGACCTGGTCGGCCTGAGCGGCCTCGAGCGCCAGTACGAGTCGGCCCTCCGGGGGAAACCGGGCATCGACCGCGTCGAGGTCGACGCCAAGGGCCAAGTGGTGGGCGACCTGGGCCAGACCCCGCCGCACTCGGGCGGGGACCTGGTCACCAACATCGACACCGGGTTGGAGCAGACGCTCCAGCAGGCGCTCGACGCCGAGATCGGCTCGCTGCACGGCGCCAGCCACAGCGGAGCCGCGGTGGCCCTGGACCCGCAGACCGGCGCCGTGCTGGCGCTGGCGTCGTCGCCCTCGTACGACCCCACGTGGTGGACGCCCAACGGCATCACCAACGCCCACTACCAACAGCTGCTCCAGTCGGGGTCGCTCAACGACAACGCCATCCAGGGTCTGTACACCCCGGGCTCGACGTTCAAGCTGGCCACGGCGACCGCCGCGCTGCAGACCGGGCTCATCTACCCGGGTTATTACTTCAACGACACTGGCTCCTACACCATCCCGGGGTGTGCGGTGGGTGGTCTCGGGTGCGCCACCTACCACGACAACGAAGGAGAGGTCGGCGGCGAGGTCAACGTGACGAGCGCCCTCACCATCTCGAGCGACATCTTCTTCTACAACCTGGGCGTGCAGTTCTGGGGCCAGCAGGGTCGCTACGGCCGGACCCCCATCCAGGACGCGGCCAACGCCCTGGGCTACGGCGACGTCACCGGCGTCGACCTGCCCAACGAGACGCATTACGCCCGGGTCGACTCACCCGACGTCGTCAAACGCGAGCACGCCCAGGACCCGAAGGACTATCCCAACGCCGGCTGGTTCACCGGGAACAACCTCGAGATGGCCTTCGGCCAGGGCGGCACCGTCATCACCCCCATCGAGCAGGCGGTGGCCTACGCCACCTTCGCCAATGGCGGGACCCGCTACGCGCCGGAGATCGGCGCCGGGGTGGTCGACCCCATCAGCCACAAGGTGCTCGACCGCTTCGCGCCGAAGGTCCTGGGCCACGTCGCCTACTCGCCGGGCAACTACCAGGCCATGCTGGCCGGCTTCGAGGGTGTGGTGTCGAACCCGAAGGGCACTGCGTACGGCGCCTTCACGGGGTTTCCCTTGAGCAAGTTCCCGTTGGCGGGCAAGACCGGTACCGCCACCACCCAGGAGCAGAAGCCCAACTCGTGGTTCGTGGGCTGGGGACCGCTGCCGAACCCCCAGTACCTCATCGCCGTGGTGATCGAAGGTGGCGGGTTCGGCTCCGAGGCCGCCGCGCCGGTGGTGCGCCAGGGCTTCGACTTCCTGGTGGCCAACCCCGAGAGCGTCACCAAGCTCGCGGCTCCGCCCACGACCGGCAACGGCATCTGCCCGCCGGCCGTGCCTCCCACCTCGACCACCGTCCCCGGCTCGACCACGACGAGCTCGACCACCACCACCACCCCGGGGGCAGCGGGAGGCTCGACCACGACCACGACACCGTGTGCGGCGCCGCCGGCCTCGGCGGCTCCCGCATCCTCCGCCCTGCCCGCCCGCTCGGGCGGGAGGAGCCCCCCGGCAGGCCCGGGGCCCAGCTCGGCGGACCCGTCGGTGACCGGCACCCGGTCCCGGCCCCCACCGGGCCCGCTCTAAACTGACGCGGCAAATGACCTCTCTGTGGCCACGGGTGGAACCGCTCCTGGCCAAGGTCACCAAACCAGCCCGCTACATAGGCGGTGAGCTCGGTGCGTGTCGGCCCGCCCACGGGCCGGGGCGGGTGTCCTGGCTGTTGCTCTACCCCGACATCTACGAGATCGGCCTGCCCAACCAGGGCCTGCAGATCCTCTACGAGATCCTGAACGAGCGCGCCGACGCGTGCGCCGAGCGGTCCTACGCGCCGTGGGTCGACATGGAGGCGCAGATGCGCGCCGCGGGGGTGCCGCTCTTTTCGCTCGAGACGACCCGTGCGGCGGCCGACTTCGACGTGCTCGCCTTCAACCTGTCGGCCGAGCTGACCTACACCAACGTCCTCAACCTGGTGGACCTGGCCGGGTTGCCGGTGCGCAGCGCCGAGCGCCCTGACGGCGCGCCGCTGGTGGTGGCGGGCGGGCACTGCGCCTTCAACCCCGAGCCGTTGGCCGACTTCGTCGACGTCTTCGTATTGGGCGACGGCGAGGAGGCCGTAGGCGACATCACCGCCGTCCTGGCCCAGGCGCGCCGAGATGGCGTCTCGCGCCACGACACGCTGCACGCCCTGGCCGGCGTGGCCGGCGTCTACGTCCCGTCCGTCTACGAGGCGCGCTTTGCCGGCGACGCCTTGACCGGTGTGGTCCCGCGCGCCGCGGGGGTGCCCGATCGCGTCGAGAAGCGGGTGGTGGCCGATCTGGAGTCGTGGCCGTATCCCAAGCAGCAGCTGGTCCCGCTCATCGAGGTCGTCCACGACCGGCTCAACGTCGAGGTCTTCCGCGGCTGCACTCGGGGCTGCCGCTTCTGCCAGGCGGGCATGATCACCCGGCCCGTCCGGGAGCGCCCGGCCGCCCAGGTGGAGTCCATGGTGCGCCAGGGCCTGGCCCGGACCGGCTACGACGAGGTGGCGCTGACCTCGCTGTCGAGCGCGGACTTCTCCGGGATCGACCAGGTGGTGGGCGGCGTCATCAACGACCCCGAATGCTCGGGCCAGGTGGCGGTCAGCCTGCCCAGCCTGCGGGTCGACGCCTTCACCGTGGGGCTCG
>DATGGF010000557.1:0-3912 GCA_035308625.1 Acidimicrobiales bacterium
GTGAGCCGGGGCCTGCTCGAGAGCCGGCGGGTGCCCGGCAGCCGGGAGAGCCGGTTCGATCCCCACGAGGTCAGCCGGCTGGCCGAGCGAAGGCGGGCCGGGGGGAGGGCCGGGGCTCTGGAACTGGTCGTCGACTCGGACCTCACCCTGCTGGAACCGGCCGGTGGACTGTGGTTCCGGGGATGGAACGTGGAGTCGGCGTGTGGGCGCGTCTCGTTCGAGGAGATCGCCGAGTGGTTGTGGGACTCCCGAGAAGGGTTCCCGTTCGAGGCCGACCCGAGCGCCCTGGCCGTGGCCCGGGCCGCCGTCGCCGCTCTCCCCTCCGACACCCGTCCGGTGGAGCGCTTCCGGGTGGCCTTGGCTGCCGCGTCGGTGACCGATCCCCTGCGCTTCGATCGCCGCCCGAGGGCCGTGGCCGCCACCGGCCGACGCATCCTCGCCACCTTGGTCGACTCGGTGGCGCCCGATGGCGATCACAGCGGCCATCGCGGGTCGCGGAGCACGGAAACGAACTCAGTGGCCGAGCGTTTGTTCAGCCTCCTCGCGCCTGACCCCGCGCAGCACACCGCGGCGCGTCATCGCGCCTTCGAAGCGGCCATGGTGGTGTTGGCCGACCATGAGATGGCGAGCTCTACCCTGGCCGCTCGGGTGACCGCCTCGACGTGGGCGGATCCATACCTCGTGGTGTTGGCCGGACTGTCCGCCCTGGGCGGCCCGCTCCACGGCGGCGCCTCCGATCGGCTGGTGCCCTTGCTGCGCGATGCCCAAGCGGTCGGTGCGGCACAGGCCATCGGCGAGCGCCTCCGGGTGGGCGAGCAGGTAGGTGGATTTGGGCATCCCGTATACACCGGACGCGACCCGCGCGCCGATGCGCTGTGGCCGCTGTTGGCCAAGGGATGGGACGGAGACCCGGCGTTCAGGGCCGCCGGCGACGTCATCGACGTGGTGCGCAGTCAGGATGACACCTTCCCCAACATCGACCTGGCCCTGGCCACCTTGGTGACGTGCGCCGACATGGTGCCGGGCGCCGGCGAGGCGGTCTTCGCAGTGGCCCGGTGCGCGGGGTTCGTGGCCCACGCCATGGAGGAGTACCGGCACCGGCTGCGCTTTCGCGTGCGGGCCGCCTACACCGGCCCGGCGCCCGGCACGATCTAGCGGAGACCTCCCGCCCCGATGGAGGCGGCCCAGCCTTCAGCGATCGCCGCCGGGCACCAGCTGGAAGCTGAGCCCCGCCTCGCGCGTGGAGCACAACAGCTCCTGCTCCACGTCGTCGAAGTCGGCGACAGCCGCTCCGTCTTCGAGATCCTCCGGCCGGTCCTGGTCGTGGCTGATCAGCGTCATCGCCCGCTCCCTTCCCTCGGCGGACTGGCGCGCCCTCTGCCATGTACGCGCCCGGGGGCGCTACCGGACAGGGCACTACGGCCTGGTCCTGTGTATTCCGGCGACCCCGCGTGTCAGCACGGTCGCTATTCGTGAGCCACTTCTGGCCCTGCGGCCACGGGTCCGCCAACACCATTGTCCCGGTTCGACGGGCGGCGCGCTATGCCATGCTGTCGGAGTTGTGCGCCGAGTGAGATGGGGGGCTTCTCATGAAGGGCTCACGCCGGACGACGTTCTGGGCGATCGCCGCGTCGGTACTGGGCGGTGCCGGGCTGCTCCTAGGCACTGCGTCGGTGGCGTCGGCCACACCGACCCAGTTGCTCGTCCCGCAGGGAACCGCCTTCTCCTACCTCGGCCACTCCTGTGGCGGCATCCAGGAACAGGTGTACGCCACCGGGTTCGATAGCTCGAATGGCTTCCCCGACGGAGACGCGTACCTTTCCACGCGCTGTGGCGGCAGCGGCCGTGGCGGCGGTGGCGTGTCGACGCTGTACTCGGCGTGGGTGACAGCGCAATGGGACTTCACCGGGGTATTGGTGAGCTCCTCGCGGCTGGTGGCCGCACCCCCCATCGACCCCACCTTCTCGGCTACCGATGCCAACGGGAATCAGGTCTCGAACAGCTCAGGGCGCGCCTACCTCACGCTGAGCCCGACGTTCACGCCACAACCCAGGGTGACCGGGTTGTCGGTATCCACCGGGCCATCGAGCGGGGGCACGGCCGTCACCCTCTCCGGGACCGGTTTGACCGGGGCCACCACCGTTGGATTCGACGGCACGACCGTGGCGCCGACCGTGGTGAACGACAACACCCTCACCCTGGTGACTCCGGCGCTCGCCATCGCCGCCACCACCGACACCGTCGACGCCATCGTGACGACTGGCGGCGGGCCCAGTGCACCCACGAGCGCCGACCAGTTCACCTTCGTGGCCGCTCCCACGATCTCGTCACTCTCGCCCGATTCGGGGGCCATGGCCGGCGGCACCGCGGTGACCATCACCGGCGCCAACCTCTCCCCGGTCACCTCGGTCATGTTCGGGGACCAGGGAGCCGGGTTCACCGTCGACGGCGACACTTCGATCACCGCCTACGCTCCGGCCACCGACTCATCGACGCCGGACTCCTCGAACGTGACCGTCCGCTCCATCGGCGGGACGAGCAACGGCCTGAACTACGACTACACGAGTGCCATCGCGCCCTCCGACGGCCCCGTGGTCACGAGCCTGAGTCCCGCATCGGGACCGGCCGGCGGGCACACCCGGGTGACGATCACCGGCCAGAACTTTGCCGGGGCCTCGGCTGTGACCTTCGGGGGCGTCGAGGCGTCGGGCTTCACCGTCGGCGGCACCGGCACGACCATCACCGCCCTCTCCCCGCCCGACACCGTTGACCTCGGTCCCCAGGTGGACGTGCAGGTCACTGGACCCGGCGGCAGCAGCCCGATCGTGGCGGCCGACGTGTTCAGCTACGTGGCCCCGAAGATCACCCGGATCGGCCCCCACCATGGCTCGGCCGCCGGCGGGACGCGTGTCCACATCCGGGGAAGCGGCTTCTCAGGGGTGAGTGCGGTGACGTTCGGGGGCGTGGAGGCCGCCCGGTTCACCGTGAACCGGGCCGGCACCGTCATCGTCGCGGTGACACCACCCGAGTTCGGGGTGGGAACACAGTCGGTGGACGTGAGCGTGTCCTCCGCCGCCGGCACGGGCACGCTTCCGGCCGCGTTCACCTACCGGTAGCCCAGAGCTCCGTCCGAACGCGCCATGGCGCGTCGGCGGGACTCAGCTCGTGGCCGTGTGGGTGGGGGTGGATCCGTCGGGCTCGAGGATGTCGAAGCCGTCGGGGATGTTCAACATGCCCGGTGCGGTACCCGGTGTGTCGGTCACCCCGTACTGCCACACCAACGCCTGGGTGACGGGGTCGATGGCCACCATCCGGTGGCGGTAGTCGTCGTTGGCCATGAAGACCCCGCTGGGGAGCAGCTCGGTCAACGACGGCTGGTTGAGCGCGCCCGGTCCCGACTTCGGTTGGTAGTGGTAGAGGATCTTGCCGGACTGGTCGAACTCGTCGATGGCCCCGGGCGTGGCGTAGTCGGACAGGAGGTAGAGGTCCGGCCCGATCTGCTGCGGATCGGACGGGTAGTGGATCGGCAGCTGCACCGTCCACACGAGATGGCCCGTCGTCGTGTACTCGCTGACCCACGAGCCGTTGATCTCGGAGACGAGCAGGTTCCCGTTGGACAGCGGCGTGTCCCCGTTGGGAGAGCCGATGAAGTTCGGGGGTTGGTGGCGACAGGCGTTGGGCGTACCGAATTGCTGGGCCACCGTCTTGTCGAAATTGATGACCTCGATGAGGCAGCTCTGGGCGTCGGCCACCACGATCTGGCCGTTGGGCAACAGATAGGCGTCGTCGGGCTCGTGGAGATATCCCGGCCCGGTGCCGGTTTGCCGCGGGTGGCCGTACTGCCACAGCACCTTGCCCGACGGGTACCCGATGATGACGATGGTCTCGTTCTCCTCCTGGTTGGAGATGATC
>DATGGF010000558.1:0-3554 GCA_035308625.1 Acidimicrobiales bacterium
CCCGAGGAGGTGGCCGAGCGCTGGGAGGTGCTCAAGAAGGCGGAGAAGGGGAGAGCCAGCGTCACCGACGGCATCCCCGCCGCGCTCCCGGCCCTGGCCCTGGCGGCCAAGCTCCAGCGCAAGGCCGAGTCGCTGCGGGTCGCCACCCCCGATGCCGCCGGACGGCGCGCCGAGGTGGCCGCCGGTCTCGACCGCCTGGCCGCTCAGCCGGCTCAGGGATCGGGCGAGGTGCTCGACGCCTCGGCGCCCGAGGTGGAGGCGGTGGGGGAGATGCTGTTCGCCCTGGCCGACCTGGCCCGGCGCGCCGGCGTGGATCCCGAGACGGCACTGCGGGCCTACGCTCGGCGGTTCCGCGGGCACCTCGAAGCCAGCGAGTAACTTCTTCAACAAGAGCCACAGGGACAACACCAGCCATGAGCGCCATCGAGCAGGTCCGGGCGCGGGAAGTCCTCGACTCCCGCGGCAATCCGACCGTCGAAGTCGAGGTCCATCTCGAATCCGGCGCCGCCGGGCGCGCCATCGTGCCCTCGGGCGCCTCGACGGGCATCCATGAGGCCACCGAATGGCGCGACGGGGGCGAGCGCTACGGCGGCAAGGGCGTGCTCGGGGCGGTGGAGCATGTCAACGGCGAGATCGCCGACGTGCTTTCCGGATTCGAGGGCGCCGACCAGCGCGGCATCGACTTCGCCATGGTGGACCTCGACGGCACGCCGACCAAGGGTCGCCTGGGCGCCAACGCCGTGCTCGGGGTGTCGCTGGCCGTGGCCAAAGCCGCCGCGGCCGAAGCCGATCTTCCGCTCTACCGCTATGTCGGCGGGGCCAACGCCCACGTGCTCCCGGTGCCGCTCATGAACGTGATCAACGGCGGCGCCCATGCCGACAACTCCATCGACTTCCAGGAGTTCATGATCGCCCCCGTCGGCGCGGCGTCGTTCTCGGAAGCGCTGCGCTGGGGGGTGGAGACGTACCACGCGCTGGCCAAGGTGCTGAAGTCACGCCGGCTGTCCACCACCGTGGGCGACGAGGGTGGCTTCGCCCCTGATCTGCCCACCAACGAGATGGCGGTGCAGGTGCTGGTCGAGGCCATCGAAGCCGCGGGGCGCACCCCGGGCGAGGAGGTGGCCATCGCCGTCGACCCGGCCACCAGTGAGTTCTTCAAGGACGGGGTCTACGACCTGGCGGGCGAGGGCCGGCAGCTCGCGCCCGCGGCCCTGGCCGAGTACTGGGGTCACCTGTGCGAGCGGTACCCCATCGTTTCCATCGAGGACGGCATGGCCGAGGACGACTGGGACGGCTGGGCCCGCCTCACCGCGGCCGTCGGGGACAGGGTGCAGCTGGTGGGCGACGACATCTTCGTGACCAACCAGGCGCGCCTCGAACGGGGTATCGCCGCGGGGGTGGCCAACGCCATCCTCATCAAGGTCAACCAGATCGGGACCCTCACCGAGACCCTCGACACCATGGCCAGCGCTACCCGGGCGTCCTTTGCCTGCGTGATGTCGCACCGCTCGGGTGAGACGGAGGACACCACCATCGCCGATCTGGCGGTGGCCACCAACTGCGGACAGATCAAGACCGGCGCGCCGGCGCGCTCGGACCGGGTGGCCAAGTACAACCAGCTGTTGCGCATCGAGGACGACCTGGGCGAGTCGGCCGCCTACCTCGGTCGGGCGGCACTGTCGCGAGCGAAGTCGCCGGGCGAAGGGTACGGGTGACGGCGCGGCGGCCGCCGGCCCGCGGGCGCACCCCGGCCCACTCTCAGCCGCGCCGGTCGCCACCCAGCCGATCGACGAAGAGCCGATCCAAGAAGGGCGCCTCGAAGCCGCGCCGCGCCGCCTCGACACGTCGACCGGCAGCCGGGTCGCGCGCCGCACTTGCCCGTCGCCGCACCCGGTTCCTGCTCGTGGGGGCGGCGCTGTTCGCCGGCGCGGTGCTCCTCACCGGACTGCCGGTGTCGGCTCTGCTCACGCAACGCCAGCAACTGTCGACGACGTCCGCCGAGCTGCGCAGCCTCCAGTCCGCTGACCACCAGCTCAGCACCCAGAGCCGGCACCTGACCGATCCCGCCACGGTGCAGGGCATGGCCCGGAGCGACTACGGCATGGTGCCGCCGGGCGAGAAGGCGTATGTCATCCTGCCGCCACCCGGCTCGTCGGCGGCCGCCGTGGCCGGGTCGGGCCACGTGCCGCTCGAAGGGCCACCAGTGGCCCCCGGCTCGGCGTTGTCCCAACAACTGCTCGGCTTGCCGCTGTCGTCGCACGACGGAGCGACCGGTTCGACCGGTTCGACCGGTCGCTCCACGTCAGGGGCATCGGGTCATGGCAGCAGCGGTACTTCGTCGGGATCCGGCTCGTTCCTGAGCCGTGTGATCCGCACCCTGGAGTTCTGGCGCTAGCCGACGACGGCCGCGAGGACGACCACCGAAAGGACGACCACGCGGTGGTGGCCCGTCTGCTCGGGCGCGAGCCCGAAGCCCAGTTCACCGTGGCGGTGCGCCGGGCCGACGGTGCACCGGTCGTGATCGTCAACGCGCCGCTGCTCGGCGACGGCCGCCCCATGCCGACGCGTTACTGGCTCGTCGACCCCGACCTGCGCGAGGCCGTGAGCCGCCTGGAGGCGGAGGGGGGAGTACGTCAGGCCGCCGCCGCGGTGGATCCGGGGGAGCTGGCTCGGGCGCATGCCGCTTACGCCGCCGAGCGCGATGCCACGCTGCCCGCCGGCCACCAAGGCCCGCGGCCCACGGGCGGGGTTGGGGGGACCCGGCAGGGTGTGAAGTGCCTGCACGCCCATGTCGCCTGGCTCCTGGCCGGGGGGGACGACCCGGTGGGTCGCTTCACTGCCGATCGGTTGGGCATCGACTCGACCGCCTTCGTCCGCGAGTCGCGCCATGAAGGCTGACTCCGCCCCGGTGGCGGCGCTCGATTGCGGGACGAACTCGACGCGCCTGCTCGTGGTCGACAGCACCGGCCGCGCCCTCGACCGGCAGATGCGCATCACCCGCCTGGGCGAGGGGGTGGACGCCACCGGGAGACTTGCAGTGGGGGCCATCGATCGCACGGTGGCGGTATTGGCCGACTACCGGCGCCGGATGGACGAGCTCGGTGTCGGCCGAGCCCGCATGGCCGCCACGTCGGCCGTCCGCGACGCGGCCAACGCGGAGGCCTTCTTCTCTGCCGCCCGGCGGGCCACCGGTGTAGAGCCAGAGCTGCTCTCGGGCGACGAGGAGGGCCGCCTGAGTTTCGCGGGGGCCACAGCCGCTCTGGCGCCCGGCATGGGCGGGGCTGGACCGGTGCTGGTCGTCGACATCGGCGGCGGGTCGACCGAGTTGGTGGTGGGTGAGCCCGGGCATCCCGCGGACGCCCGAGCCGTGTCGATGGACGTGGGCTGTGTCCGCGTGACCGAGCGTTTCCTGGCCCATGACCCCCCGCTCCCGGCCGAGCTGGAGGAGGCCGAGGCAGCCGTCGGCGGGCTCATGCGCGCCGCGCGTGACGCCCTTCCGGTGCTCGAGCCCGACGGACTGCTCATCGGCCTGGCCGGCACCGTGTCGACGCTGG
>DATGGF010000559.1:0-3028 GCA_035308625.1 Acidimicrobiales bacterium
TCCCTTGTCCCAGTAACCGCCACGGCTGATCCGCGACTCCTCTTCGTCGACGATCTTTGGCTGCTTCGGCCAACGTCGTTCTGAGAAGTCCCAGTAATGGAGCGACTCCCTGCCAAGGCCGTCACGCTCGTCCTCGACGTCGATTGCATCGACCGGCGGACGAGGCCGCTCGCGGTCCTCGAGATCCCAGTAGCGAAGGTGAACGGGGTCGAGTCGGCCGATTGCCACAGGCCCGTTCCCCCCGTCAGACCTAGGCGCAAGCAGGTCGGCGCTCGGCGCCGCAGCGGCCGCGGCGGCGATGAGCTCCGGGGAGGCCGGTACAGGGTCCAGCTGAGGCTGCCTCGTAGATGGCTCGTTGACCTCGGCCGCTGACGCCACCGCCGGAATTTCGCCAGTCGGGTCGGCCTCGACCTCGACCTCGACAACCGGCGATGAAAGCGACACGGGCGACAACGCGATGGTGGGCTCAGGTGCCGCCGACCACGGGTCCGACGGCGTCGACACTGAAGTGCCGACCTGGGCGGTCTCTTCGGCGCCCGTCGCAGAGTCCGCACCGGCAATCCGGCGCCGGGGCTTTCCCGGCACTGGCGGCTTCGCCGAAGAATGCTTCCCTCGCCGGATCAGCCGACGTCGACGGGCTCGCTCGGTCGTCCCCTTCTCAGCCACCGCCTCCAGCTGATCCGGAGGTGTCGATCCGTCTGGGGCCACACTCCATGTCGCCGTCGCGCTCGGCGACATCGCAGCCGAGCGGCGCTTCGGGGCGCGTTGGATCGAGTCGGCTGCCTCCGGCATGGCGCCATTGCCACTCGGGCCCGGTTCGGGCGCTGCGCTCCACTGGGAGGCCTTCTTCGTGGCGAGACCGGATTTCCGCTGGGCGGCCGCCCCTACCGTGGCGGTGGGGTCAGGACCGGCCGACCAAGACCCCGAGCCGTTCGCCTCGGGGTCAGGCGCCGCGCTCCAGGCCGAAGAGCTCGAGGCTCCCTTCGTCCCGGCGCTTGGCGCGGCTGGAGGCCGTGCTTCGACTTCCGCGACCACGGCCGCGGACTCCTCTCCGTGCGCCTTCGCTCCAGCGACTGGTTGAGCATCCGGGACGGGGCCCGGAGCCGCTGAGTAGGACACCGGGCCGGGCCGAGGGGCCGCGGTCTGCTGGGCCAGGAGCTCTGCCGCCTGGCGCTCGAAGTCCTGAGCTGAAAGCGCGCCTGAGTCCCGCTCTGCCACTAATTTCCGCAGTTCGTCGAGGACGACGTCCTGGGTGAGAGACACGAAGCTGCTCCTGGCCGCTCGCCAATACAGACAAAACTCTACTTCTGCTGTCAAAACTCATCGAGACCCAAACTCCGAGATTCCGGCCCCGGGCGGGCGAGATTTTTCACGTAGATAATGCAAACTCTTACCGTGGTGGAATCGCCACTTTGCGCGAGAACGCCCGGAGCACCCCGGTTGAGGAAACGTTGATTTTCAATAGGGACCCTGGTGGGTCGGAACACGGAGCATGGGCAGCTGTGACATCCAGCACCCAAGGGTCACCCGGCGGAGAGGGGGTCTCGCGCGACGCTGCGGGGCGACCAATTCCTTGTCGCGGGGTTCGGACGGAGGGTGGCCACAAATGGTAAAGCTGCGCAGAGTGTCGGAAGACGAACCATACGAAACCGAAGGCTCCCCCAGCTCGAGGGGCGGCAAGGCACAGCTCGGGGAGCTGCTGATCGGCGCCCAGCTGATCAGTCACGCCCAGCTAGCCGAGGCCCTGCTCCAACAGTCGTCTTCCGGCAAGCGGATTGGCTCGCTTTTGGTCGATCTCGGCGCGGTGACCGAACGTGATCTGGCCGGCGTCCTCTCCGAACAGCTCTCCATTCCCCTGGTGGACCTGTCCCAGGAGAGCCCGACTCCCGAGGCGATTGCTGCGCTGCCAGAGGCCGTCGCCCGAGCGCAGAACGCAGTGCCGGTTTCAGTGGACGACAGCGGCATCACGATCGCCGTCTCGGACCCGACGCCCGATCTGGCCAAGACCCTGGCGAACACGTCGGGGATGCTGGTCCACCTCGCCATCGCTCCGCTGTCCGACATCCAGCGCGCCATCAACTCCGCCTACCGGACGGTTGTCCAAATCCAGAAGCAGGTCGAAGCGTTCAGGGCGACCGAGGGGCCAGTCCGCCCGATCGAGGTCCTCAGTCGTGAGGCTGCTGCCGACGATGCGCCCGTGGTGCAGGTCGTCAACCTGATCCTGACCCAGGCCCTGCGCGACCGCGCCTCCGACGTCCACATCGAGCCACAAGGCGAACAACTCCGTGTTCGGTTCCGTATCGACGGTGCGCTCCACGAAGCCATGGATCCTCTTCCCGGCGGGATGGCAGCCGCGTTGACCAGCCGCGTCAAGATCCTGGCCGGCATGAACATCGTCGAGCGCCGGCGCCCACAAGACGGTCAGATCACCACGATCATCGACGGCAAGGAGATCGACATCCGTGTATCCACGGTCGCCACCATCTGGGGCGAATCCTGTGTGATGCGTGTGCTCGACAAGAGCAAGTCCCTCTTCCACATGGCCGACCTGGGCATGCCGGCGGACACCCATGACGTCTTCGGTCGGCTTATTCGCTCGCCTTTCGGCATGGTGCTGTGCGCCGGCCCCACGGGTAGCGGCAAGACGACGACGCTGTACGCGGCTTTGGCGGAGATCGACGAGCCGCACCGCAACATCATGACGATCGAAGACCCGGTCGAGTACATCTTCCCGTCGATCAACCAGATCCAGACCCACGAGCAGGCCGGGATCAACTTCGCTACGGGTTTGAGGTCGATTCTGCGGCAAGACCCCGACGTGATCCTGGTCGGAGAGATCCGTGACGTGGACACAGCGAGGGTCGCGGTGCAATCGGCACTGACGGGTCACTTCGTCCTGTCTTCGTTGCACGCCACGGACTGTGCGGCTGCGCTTCACCGCTTCCTCGACATGGGAATCGAGTCTTTCTTGGTGGCGTCTTCGGTGGTAGCCGTCGTGGCGCAGCGCCTTGTGCGCCGCACGTGCCAG
>DATGGF010000560.1:0-3099 GCA_035308625.1 Acidimicrobiales bacterium
GAAGTGGTGCGCCCTGATCACGAAGCCGTAGGCGCGCTCGAGGGTGCCGGCCAGCTCGTCGAACACGTCGTCGGGCACCTCGGTCACCGACGCGCAGCGTTCGCACACCAGGTGCTGATGGGGCTCGTCGGCCAGGTGGTACACGGCCCGGCCGTGCCCGAGATGGGCATGGTCCACGATCCCCATCTCCTCCAGCGATTCGAGCGAGCGGTAGACGGTGGACAGATGCACGTCGGGCACGGCGCGCTGCACGGCGTCGGCCAGGTCCTGAGCGGTGAGGTGGTGGCCCTCGGCCCCGAGGAGCGTTTCGAGCAGGGCCCGCCGCGCGCTGGTGATCCGCCCCCCGCCCCGTCGCACGCGGGCGAGCAACTGGTCGACGCGCGCGGGGGTGATGGGCTCGGCGGTCACCGGTCGGTGGGCACCTCGAACCGGTAGCCGACGCCTCGAACCGTGGTGATGATCGAGGGCGCCGAGGGCTCGGCCTCCACATGGTTGCGCAGGCGCTTCACGTGGACGTCGAGAGTTTTGGTGTCGCCGACGTAATCGCTGCCCCACACCCGGTCGATGAGCGTGTCCCGCGTCAGCACACGCCCCGCGTTCTCGACCAGCAACAGCAGGAGATCGAACTCCTTGCGGCGGAGCATGACCTCGTGGTCACGCACGAACACCCGGTGCCGGTCGGGGTCGATGCGCACGTCGCCCACCTCGATGACCGACTCCTCGCCTTCGGCCTCACCCTTGCGCCCGTCGCGTCGTTCCTGGGTGCTGCGGCGGAGCACGGCGCGCATGCGGGCCACCAGCTCGCGCAGACGGTAGGGCTTGGTCACGTAGTCGTCCGCCCCGACTTCGAGGCCGACAACCGTGTCGATCTCGGTGCCCTTGGCTGTGACCATGATGATGGGAACGCTCGATCGGCTGCGGATGGCGCGGCACACGTCGATGCCCGACAGCTTGGGCAGCATGATGTCGAGCAGCACCAGGTCGGGCTGGATCTGCTCGAACAGCGCCAGGGCTTCGGTGCCGTCCTTGGCGATCTTCACGTCGAAGCCCTCGCGGGCGAGGCCCAGGGCCAGGGCCTCCCAGAACGACTCCTCGTCCTCGGCCACGAGGACCTTGACGATTCCGGCGGCCTCCGGCGTGTTGTCGGCGGCGCGGCTCTCGCCCCGGGCCGCAGCTCTCGCCATCATCGGCCCCACCTGCCGGTCACGTCAGCTCCGACTGGGCCGGCAAGATGAGCCGGAAGGTCGAGCCCTCGCCCTCGCGCGAGTCGACCTCCACGCGGCCCTGGTGGTTGGCGGCCACGTGGCGCACGATGGACAACCCCAGGCCGGTGCCGCCGGTCATGCGGCTGCGGCCCTGGTCGACGCGGTAGAAGCGCTCGAAGATGCGCTCGAGGTCGCGGGCGGGGATGCCAACACCATGGTCCTCGATCTCGAGGATGATCTCGCCGTCACCGCGCCGGCCGGCCACGCGTACCGACCCGCCGTCGTAGGAGAACTTCACCGCGTTCTCGAGCAGGTTGTAGAGCGCGGAGACGAGCTGACGGCGGTCGCCCAGCAGGACCACCGGGGGGTCGGGCTCCTCCATCTCGATCTTCACGTCGCGCTGGTCAGCCGCGGCGCGGACGCGTTCGACCGCCTCGGCGATGACGAGGTTGACCAGCGTCGGTTCGCGTGGCGGTGCTTCCTCGGCCTCGATGCGTGAAAGATCGAGCAGGTCGTCGATGATGCGGCTGACCCGGAAAGCCTCGGTGTGGATGCGGCTGGCCAGCCTCTGGGCCACCGACGGGTCGGTCTCGGCCACCAGGGTCTCAGCCAGCAGGCCCAAGGCACCCATCGGAGTCTTCAGCTCGTGGCTCACGTTGGCCACGAAATCGCGGCGGATCTCCTCGAGGCGCCGCCGCTCGGAGATGTCGTCGATCACGGCGATCACCCCCAGGGTGCGCCGCCCGTCGTCGATCAGCTGGGTGCGCACGGCCAGGGTGCGCCGGGGCGGGCCGTAGAGGTCGAGGGTGCGCTCGGCCGTGCCCTGTTGCCAGGCGTCGGCCAGCAGGTCGATGACGGCTTGAGCGGCCAGCGCATCGCCGTGTCGCCCGCCCATGAGCCCGACGGCACGGGCGTTGCGGAAGACGACGTCCCCGTTGTCGTCGCACACGATCACGCCTTGGGGGAGCGAGTCGAGGGCCCGACGGAGGCGGATGGCGTCGGCCGACGACTCGGCCACGGCCTCGGCGGCCCGGTCGGTGACGAGCTCGAGCTGATGGAGCGCCGGCTCCACCCCAGCCGGCTCGTCCTGGGGGGCGTCGACGCCCAGCCGGGCAGCCAGGGCCGAAAGTCGCTGCTCGAGCGAGTGCCGCCCCGATCGCCGGCCGAGCACGGTGGCCAGCACGATCCCGAGGATCCCCACGCCGGCGGCAATGGCCACGGCAATGACCGTCACACCCTCGGAGATCTGCGTGACGCCAGGCACCGGGACACAGCATGACAGCCGGGACCGCCACAGGCCGATTCCGGGTCCTTTCGTTCCCTCTCCTTCCGTGGACCGGAGGAGAGGACGTGAAAGGTCGTGAAAAGAGGTGAAGGGCCGATGGCCGGGCCCCCTCCGGGCCCGGCCCTGCTCGGGTCGCCGTGCCCTTGCCGACCTGGGCCGGCCCACCCGGGGACAGTTCTGTGCCAGGTCCGGAGCCAGGTCTGTTTGCTGCTGTGCAGCCTCACCCCGACCTTCGGGACCGACCTCTGGAGGCGCACATGGCCGCTACCGGCCCGTTGGTGTTGGCCGACGTCACCTTGAACCCTGATCCGGGCAGCCTGCCGGGGGGTGACGTCCTCCAGCACCTGACCAACGGCCTCGGCGGCTGGGCACTGATCGCCGCGCTGTTGGGGCTGGTGATCGGCGCGGCCATGTGGGCGCTCGGGGCGCACTCGCAGAACTACCACCAGTCGTTCGCCGGACGGCGCACCGTCCTCGTGTCCGGGTTGGCGGCGTTGTTGGTCGGCGCGTCGCCGGCGTTGGTGAACTTCTTCTTCCACGCCGGCCAGAGCGTCCACTGACGTGGGCATTACGGGATCGATCCTCGGCGACGCCGTCACCACCGCCCTC
>DATGGF010000561.1:0-5793 GCA_035308625.1 Acidimicrobiales bacterium
GCGTCGAAGGCGTGGCGCATGCCCAGCGTGTAGGCCAGGAGGCCGGTGCCGATGCCGAAGGTGCGGACCTTGTCGATGTGGAAGTGGTGCGGCAGCGCGGCGAAGAGGAGGACGAAGCCGATGACGTGCAGCGCCACCACCGCGCCGGCCATGGCCCCGGCCCGGCGCCACTCGGCCGGGCTCATGCCCTGGCGCACCCGCCGGAGCGTGACGCGCCGGCGCCGCGGCCGCCCGTCCGCGGGCGCGGCCGCGTCAGGAACGCGCGTCGCGACGCCAGGGGGCACGAGGCCAGGATGACCCATATTGCGACCTGGACGCAATAGCGTCCAGATTGCACCTCCTGGCCTGGGAGAGCACCGCCGCCGGGGCACCTCGACTGTCCGGAGTGGGCGGTGCGACTGACTAGCGTCGGGCGGCTATGGGGGGACCGGCCATCGCCACCGAGGACATCGGCCGCCGCTTCGGGGAGATGTGGGCCGTCGACGGCGTCGACCTCGAGGTGGCCGCCGGTGAGATCTACGGCTTCCTCGGGCCCAACGGCGCTGGCAAGACGACCCTGGTCCGGATGCTGTGCACCTTGTTGCAGCCCACGCGCGGGCGCGGGTTGGTGGCCGGGTTCGACGTGGCCCGCCGGCCGGGCGACGTGCGCCTGCGGATCGGGGTGGCCTTGCAGGAGGCCGCCCTCGACGCCAAGCAGACGGGGCGGGAGCTGCTCGACCTCCAGGCGCGCCTGTACGGGCTCAGTCGCAGCGATCGCCACGCCCGCGTGGCCCATGTGCTCGGCCTGGTCGACATCGGCGACGCCATCGACCGTCAGATCGGCACCTACTCCGGCGGGATGAAGCGGCGCCTCGACCTGGCCGCCGCGCTGGTCCACGACCCCGACGTCGTCTTCCTCGACGAGCCCACCACCGGCCTCGACCCCGTCAGCCGGGTGGCGTTGTGGCAGGAGGTGCGCGCCCTGAACCAGGAGCGCGGGGTCACCATCTTCCTCACCACCCAGTACCTGGAGGAAGCCGACGAGCTGGCCCACCGGGTGGGCATCATCTCGGGGGGCAAGCTCGTGGCCGAGGGCCGCCCCGACGAGCTCAAGCGGACGGTGGGGACCGACGTGGTGGTGGCCCGGCTGGCCGACGTCACCGACGCCGTGCTGTCCGAGTTGCGTGCGCTGCCCGGTGTCGACGAGGTGGTGGCCGGCCAAGGCGAGGTGATCGTCCACTCCGCCGACGGCGCCGCCGTGATGAGCCCGGTGGCGCTGTCGCTGCACCGGTCGGGCGCCGCCGTCACCAGCCTCACCTTGCGTACCCCCACGCTCGACGACGTGTTCCTGGCCATGACCGGTTCGCATCTCGAAGCCGACGGCGCCACGGGCTCGGGCGCGGGCCCTGGCGCGGGCGCACCAACCGTGGAGAAACCATGAGCACCGCCTCCCCCGCCATCGCCACCGTGGCCGGTGCGCCGCGTGTCACGGCCCGCCCGGCCGGGTTCGTCCTTGACATGGCCTCGGTGGCACGTCGCGCCCTGCGGGCCATCCCGCGCGAGCCCGAGCAGATGGTGACCGCGCTGATCGTGCCCATGTTCTTCTACATCCTGAACGTCGGCGCGCTGTCGAAGATCTCGCACGCCGGCGGGAACGGGGTCGCCTTCAAGGCGTTCGAGCTCCCGGTGGCCGTGGTGTTCGCCACCACCGGCGTCTCCCGGGCCTCGGCCCTCGTCCTCGACATCCAGAACGGCTACTTCGACCGCCTCATGATCACGCCAGTGCGCCGGCTGCCCTTGCTGCTCGGCCTCATGACGGCCGACTTCACCATGGTGGTGGGGCTGGCCATTCCGGTGGTGATCCTCGGCCTGGCCATCGGCGTCCACTTCGCCACCGGCGTCGCCGGCATGGTCGTCTTCGTGCTGCTCTCAGGTACCTGGGGCCTCGTCTTCACCGGCCTGCCTTATGCCATCGCCTTGAAGACGGGCAGTCCCAGCGCGGTGAACGCCAGCTTCATCCTCTTCTTCCCCGTCACCTTCCTGTCCACGACCTTCGCGCCCAAGCAGTTCCTGTCCGGGTGGCTCGCCACCGTGGCCGACTACAACCCGATGACCTACATCCTGGGCGGCCTGCGCTCGCTCATCTCGACCGGCTGGGACCCGTCGGCGCTCGGTCAGGCGGTGCTGGCCATCGGCGCCTTCGGGATCCTGTCGATCAGCCTCGCCCTGCTCGCCCTGCGGGGCCGGGTGCGCCAGCCCTGACCAGGCAGGCTGGTCCACCGGTTCTTCCACAGCCCGAGGGCCCGGATCAGGGCGATGTTCACGCCGGCGTCACCTGGCGGTCACGGCCGGGTCGCCGCCGGCTCACCGCCTCGTCACGATCTCGTCACCCGATCGTCACTTGACGCTCAGGACCTGTTCAACTCGAGGCGGCCTCCGTTCCTGCACAGGGCCGGAAAGGTGTCACGAAAGGCGGTCGGGGGCCGAAAATGACCCCGACCAGGACCGCACAAGTTGTCCACATGGCCCCGGCCGGCCCTCTCGACGGCAGGGCCCAGCCGGCCCAGCCCCGGTCAGGCCGGGGAGTGTTCCGCCACCAGCTTCTCGCTGGCCTCCCACAGGCGCGCCGCCGCGGCGTCGTCGCGGGCGACCTTCGACGGCGTCCGGGGCCGGCACTTCACGAAGTACCGCCCGGAGACGTCGGCCACCTCGAGCGACGAGGCGAGGTAGATGGAGGTCCGGGCCCCCTGGTCGGGGGTGAGGATGAACGGCTTGATCACCTTGAGCCCGAAGGCGAGGAAACCGGTGGAGTCGCCGTCGCGTCCGTAGTTGGTGGCCACCGTGCCGGGGTGGAGGCAGTTCGCGGTGACGCCGGAGCCGGCCAGGCGGCGCGCCAACTCGCTCGTGAAGTAGATGTTGGCCAGCTTCGACTTGGAGTACACGGCCATGGCGCCATAGCCGTGTTCCGACTGGAGGTCGTCGAAGTCGAGCCCCCGCCGCGCCCCTTTGTGCGCGGTCGACGCCACGTTCACCACCCGGGCCGGCGCGCTCGCCACCAACCGGTCGTGCAACAGCTGCGTGAGCAGGAAGGGCCCAAGATGGTTGACGGCGAAGGTGGCCTCCAGCCCGTCGGGTGTCTCCTGGCGGGCGGAGAGCACGACGCCGGCGTTGTTCACCAATACGTCGATCCGCTCGCAGCGCCCCAGCAACTCCGCGGCCCCGGCGCGCACCGACGCCAGCGAACCGAGGTCGAACAGCGCCAGCTCCACCGCGTCGGAGCCCACCCGGCGGCGGACCTCCTCCACCGCGGCGGCGCCGCGTCCGGCGTCCCGAGCCGTCATCACCACACGGGCGCCCGCTCCGGCCAGGGCCACCGCCGTCGACAACCCGATGCCGGCGTTCGCCCCGGTGACGACCACCGTCTTGCCGCTCATGTCGGCCACTGCCCGTTCAGCCATGGCGGGGAGCCTAGACACCCCCGTCGATAGCGCACCGGAGGCCACGGACCCGAGCCCGTGCCCGGCAATGACCGCCAGTCGCGCTTGGCCAGGGCAATCGGGATATCTTTTGGGGCGCCCGGTCGGTCGTGCCCGCTCACTGTGGCGGGCACTGCCCGAGCGACCGAGGCTGACCCGTTGCTCTAGGGGCAGGGGGGAGCACCCATCGTGGCATCCGGCGAAGGAAGTCCACGGCTGCCGGGCAGAACGCCCGCGCGACCTCGTTGGTCGCTGTCCTTGTGGGGCCCACTCGTGCTCGTCGTGGTGGCGGCGTTGTCCGTCGTTGCCTGGTCGGTGACCAAGTCCGGGGTGGACCGCGAGAACTCCGACCTGCTCAAGAACAACGCCAGCCAGATCCAGCTCCTGCTCCAGAGCACCCTGACCAACCTCCAGACCGAGCTGCGGACGGTGGCGTATTTCACCTCGGCCGCCGCTGACTCCCCGGCGGTGCTGGCCCAGCAGGCCGGCCCGCTCGAGATGCAACCGGGCGTGTCGGTGGGCGTCATCGAGCTCAAGGGACAGCCCGCCGGCCAAGCCCGCGTGACGGTCGGCTCGGGACCCGACCTCCATGCCGGCGACCTGCTCCCGCCCGGGCTGGTCGCCGTGGTGCGCGCCGGGTCGAGCCAGCTGAGCGGCGGGCTGGTCCACGTGGGATCCACCACCCTCTACGGCCTCGCCGCCTCCCCCAGCATCAGCCCGTCGTCGGTGGTGCTCGAGACGAGCCGCATCAACCCGCAAAAGGCGGTGCCCAACCGGACCGGGCCGTACCAGAAGGTCTACGTCAACATCTCGTCGTCCTCGGTTCCGTCTGCTTCGGCGCCGGCCCCGCGGTCACAGCTCATCATCAGCACCTACGGACCCGGGCCACTGCCCCGGCCCGTGGCCATGTCCCGGGTGAAGGTCGGGGGCTTGACCTGGGTCGTTTCTGTGTCGCCCCGGGACTCGCTCGTCGGTTCCACCGCCGAGGCCGGCCCGTGGCTGCTGCTGTCCATCGGGATCGTGGTGGCCGTTCTGCTGGCCGTGTTCGTCGAGCTCCTGGCCCGCCGCCAGCGCTACGCCCGCCGGCTGGTCGACGAGCGGACCGCCGAATTGGTCGAGTCCCAGCGCCTGGTGCTCCGCCAGGAGCGGCTGGCCGCGGTGGGCGAGATGGCCAGCGTCGTGAGCCACGAACTGCGCAACCCGTTGAGCGCGGTGGTGAACGATCTCTACCTGTTGCGGCGCAACGTGGGCGACGCCATGTCCGCCGACGGCGAGCGTTACCTGAACAATGCCGAGCGCGAGATCTACCGTGCCGCGCGGCTGTCGGAGGACCTGCTGACCTACACCCGGGAACGCACCCCACAGTGCGCCCCGATCGACTTCTCGGCCCTGGTGGCCGAGGTGCTCGAGAGCACCCCTCCCCCCACGGGCATCGACGTCACCGTGGACTCCTCGCTCTCCTTCGACGCCGACCCTTCGCTCATGGGTCAGGTCATGACCAACCTGGTGACCAACGCCTACCAGGCCATGCCGCAGGGAGGTGCCGTGCGCCTGGGCGCCGAGCGTCACAACGGCGAGACGGTGATCTCGGTGGAGGATTCCGGCTCCGGCTTCGACCCGGACCTCGCCCACCAGCTCTTCGACCCCTTCTTCACCACCAAGGACGGCGGCACCGGCCTCGGCCTGGCCATCGTGCTGCGCCTGGTGGAGTCCCACGGCGGGACAGTCACCATCGAGAACGTGGACCACGGCGGGGCCCGCGTACTGGTGCGGATGGGCGGGAGGAGCGCGACGCAGTGACGACATCCGATGCCGCCACGCGCCCGGGCGGACGGGTGCTGGTGGCCGACGACGACAAGAGCGTTCGGGAGTCGGCGGCCGAGATCCTCCAGCGGTCCGGCTTCACCGTGACCAAGGCGTTCGACGGGCAGGACGCCATGGAGCAGCTGGCCGCCGGCGACGTCGACGCAGTCGTGCTCGACGTGAAGATGCCCCGGCGCGACGGGCTCTCGGTGCTCGAAGACATGGACCCCGAGCCACCCCCACCGGGGATCGTCCTCGTCACTGCCTACGACGTGGCGTCGGAGGTCCGCCTCCGGCTCGGCCGGCGGGTGACCGGGATCCTGCGCAAACCGGTGCCCCCGAAGATCCTCACCGAGTCCGTCACCGAGGCGGTGCGGATCGGGCGCGGCGGGACCTGAGCGAAACTCAGGTCCCCGACAGGCGCTGGACCACCGGGGCCAGCGCCACCCAGGCGTCGGCCTCCACCGAGAAGTACGACATCCGGAACTCCTGACGGCGCCACTGCAGCTCCTCGGCCATCTCGTCGAGGGTGCCG
>DATGGF010000562.1:0-1823 GCA_035308625.1 Acidimicrobiales bacterium
TCGACGGCTGGAAGTTCTTCTCGTCCAACGCCCGCACTTCGTCCTTCCTGATCGTCATGGCGGTGACGAACCCCGACGTGAGCGCGTACCAGGGCATGTCGATGTTCCTCGTGCCCACCGACACACCGGGCGTGGTGATCGAGCGCAACGTGGGCCTCATGCACGAGCGCTTTGGCTCAGACGGCGGGATGCATGCGCTGATCCACTACGACCAGGTGCGGGTGCCGGCCGAGAGCCTTCTCGGAGGAGAGGGACAGGCGTTCGCCATCGCCCAGACCCGGTTGGGGGGCGGCCGCATCCACCACGCCATGCGCACAGTGGGGATGTGCCAGCGGGCCCTGGACATGATGTGCGAACGGGCGTTGTCGCGCGAGACCCAGGGCAGCCTCGTGGCCGACAAGCAGATGGTGCAGTCGTACGTGGCCGACTCCTACATCGCCCTCACCCAGTTCCGTCTCTTCGTGCTGTACGTCGCCTGGGAGATCGATCGCTACAACGACTACCGACGGGTCCGCCACGACATCGCCGCCATCAAGGTGCTCACCCCGCAGGTGCTGCACGACGTGGTCCAGCGCTCCATCCAGGTGCACGGGGCCCTGGGCGTGTCCAACGAGCTGCCTCTCGGTCACATGTGGATGACCGTCCCGGTCATGGCCCTGGTCGACGGCCCGACCGAGGTGCACAAAGTCACCATCGCCCGCCAGGTCTTGAAGCGCTACCAGGCGGCCCCGGGCCCATGGCCCACCGAGCACCTGCCCGAGCGCCTGGCCGCCGCCCGGGCCAAGTTCGCGGAGTACGTCGAGCACGACGTGGGGAACCAGTGACGAGGTGCCGGTGAGCGAGGAGGCGGCAGCCGACGAGGCGGCGTCCGACGCGGTGGCGTCCGACGAGGCGGCAGCCGACGAGGCGGAGCGCACCCGGGGCTTGATCGACGAAACCGCCCTGGCCCGGTTCCTCGACGGGCAGGACCTGCCCGGCCGAGGCGAGCCGGTGCAGGCGACCTTCATCACCGGCGGGGCCTCCAACGAGCTGTTCGAGATCCGCCGCGGGGGCAGGCGGATGGCGTTGCGGCGGCCTCCTCGGGTCGTGCCCGAGGGCCGCAACGAGACCATGCTGCGCGAGTACCGGCTGCTCGCCGCCCTGGCCGACACCGACGTGCCCCATGCCGGGGCCGTCGCCGTGTGCGACGACCCCGACGTCATGGGGGGCTGCTTCTACCTGATGGAGTACGTCGACGGATGGTCCCCCATGGGCGGTGGGGGCTGGCCGGCCCCCTTCGACACCGATGTGGAGGCCCGGCGCGGCCTCGCCTTCCAGCTCGTCGACGGCATCGCCAAGCTCGCGCGCGTCGACTGGCGATCGCGGGGACTCGAGGGGTTCGGCCGCCCCGACGGCTTCCACGAGCGGCAGGTCGACCGGTGGATGGCCCACCTGGCTGCGGTCCAATTCCGCGAGATCCCCGGCATCGACGAGGCGGCGGCGTGGTTGCGGGATCACAAGCCCCGCCGTTACGAGCCCGGGATCATGCACGGCGACTACCAATTCGCCAACGTCATGTATCGGCACGGGGCGCCGGCCCGTCTCGCCGCCATCGTGGACTGGGAGATGGCGACGGTGGGGGATCCGCTGCTCGACCTCGGCTGGGTGATCCAGGGATGGCTCGATCCCGACGAGGAGCGCGCCACCGGGAGCTACGTCGACTACACGGGCCTGCCCACGCGGGCCGAGTTGCTCGACTACTACGCCGATCACAGCGGCCGGTCGGTCGAGGACATCGACTACTACGTGGTGCTGGCCCGCTTCAAACTGGCCGTGGTGCTAGA
>DATGGF010000563.1:0-4070 GCA_035308625.1 Acidimicrobiales bacterium
GACAGGGTGAGGATGATGCTGCAGATGCACACGGCGACGATGCCGACCACCAGCAGGGACCCGAATTCCCGGATGGCCGGGGTCTTGGCGAACCACAGCGCCATGAACGAGAACACCGCGTCGAAGGTGACGACGAGCAGCGCGGGGCCCAGGCCTCGGGCGGCGGCCTGTACCGGGTGGGCGGCCCGATCGAGGACGACCTCCTCCTCGATCCGGCTGTGCATCTGGATGGCGTAGTCCATGCCCACACCAAGCAAAACGGGCAAGGCCGCGATGGTGGCCAGTGTGAGTGGTATCCCGGCGAACCCGACGAGGCCGAAGCCCCAGATGGTGCCCACGGCGACGATGGCGAAGGCCAGCAGCCGCCACCGCACGGTGAACGACAGGGCCAGGATCGTGATCATCAGCACGCAGGCCACGCCGGCCAGGACGAGGATCCCGTGCTTCAGGTAGTCGTTGATCGTCTTGATGAGCTCGGGGACGCCGGTGGTGAGGATGTGGGCGTTCTGGAACTGGGCATGCCCGACGATGGCGGTGACGGAATTGGCGGCCTGCGCCTCCTGGTTGATGGTGAGATTGCCCTTCAAGACGATGGCCAGCAGGGCATGGGTCTCGTTGGGGACGAAGGCCGACACGGCGGTGCGGATGGGGCCGTTGCACGTGGACTGTTTGTACTGGGTCGGCTCGTGCATCAAGCAGTGGATCCACTGCGGATTGGTGAGGACCTGTTGATCAGGTGAGAAGCCCGAGATGATGTTGCCCTCGGCCAACAAGTACGCACCTCGTTTCGCCTGCGAGGGCCCGTGGTCTTGGCGGTTGGCGTACTCGAGGATCTGCGCGCCGGGGCTGTCGAGGACCGATCCTCCGGGCGGAATGGCCAGCAGCACCTGGGACAGCTTCATGGCGTCGAGCGGGGTCACGGCCGAGAAGACCCAGGGGTCGCTGTTCAGCCGGTCACCGATCGACTTGAACTCCGCGTTGTTCTTCGGGGTGAAGAGGTCGTCGACCGTCTTGCCCTTGTTCATGGTGATCATGGTCAACATGGGGTCGCCACCGAAGACCTTGTCGTAGGCGACGTTGGCCAGCCAGGCCGGGTCGTGGGGGTTCAGGTAGTCGGCGTTGGTGGTGGTGAAGCGCAGCTTGGTGACGCCGACGCCGAAGGCCAAGGTGACGAGAAGGCCGCACATGGCGACGGTGCCGGATCTCTTCCCCAGGTTGAGACCCAGCCATCCCCAGAACCGACGCATCCGTGCCCCCCGACACTTCTTCCCCGCAGCTCAGGACAAACGAGCTGCTCGCATAGTAGATCGCCCGTCGAGGGACGGCCCAGCCGGCATCGGGCGCACGACGCCGGTCCCTGTGACTCCCCTGTGGCTCAGGCTCCGCCCACGCCGTCGGGGAGTGCGCCGTTGGCGATGGCCACGGCCGCCAACTGCGAGTTGACGTTCAGCTTCCGCAGGATCGAGCGGATGTGCGAGCGCACCGTAGGAAGCGACACCACCAGCGCCTCGGCGATCTCGGCGGCCGAGCGGCCTTCCATCATGTGGAAGAGCACCTTGCGCTCGCTCGGAGTCAGCCCGACCAGGGCGGCGAACGGAGCGGGGAAGCGGCGGCTGAACTCGATCACTCCGGTCCCGTTGCCGTTGGCTCCGTTCCCGTTGCGCATGGAGGCGGCAGCCGAGGCGACGTTGGTGAGCTCGCCGGGCAATTCGTCGGCGTCGAGGAGCCCGACGGCCCCTTGCTCGACGCAGGCTGCCACGGCGGCGGCGCTGGCTCCGACTCCCATGGCCACCACCTGAGCCCCGGCGTCGCGCAGCGCGCGGACCAAGCGGGCAGGGCGCTCCCAGCGCCGGGCGCCTTCGGTGTCGGGACGGCGGCGACAGGCGTCGTTCTCGAGGACGACCACCACCACATGCGGCTCGGCCACATACAGATCGAGGATCACGCGCTCGGGGTCCGACGACGGCGACACGGTGGTGCGTGCCCCCATCTGCCGGGCGATGGCGGCCACGGCTTCCACCGCCAAACGGGGGGCACCGCCGTCGGCGGTTCCCGCTCCGACGACCAGCACCCGGGGCACAGTGCCGGTGACCTGGCGGATGGCCGCGGCCCCCTGGGTCTCCGACGTGTCCGACAGCGGCAGGACGACACGGCGCACGAGTCGCCGCAAAGGATGCGACGCCGGCATGGCGCTGTTGCTCTTGCCGTTGCCGTTGCCGATGCGTTCGGACGCGGTGTCCGCGGTGGGCGTGGCCACAAAGGACCCGGGGACGTGGGTGACCGTCACCATGGCGTGGGTCTTGGAAGAGGGCGGGGCCGTGGCCAGTCGCTCCTGGGACGACCGGACCGCCAACAGCGCCGATGAGGCGAGCTCGGCCGGCGTGACTTCGCTGGGGCCGGCGGCGATGCCGACAGATACCCGGACGTCGAGACTCTCCGGGCCCACCGACAGATGGTCGCCCAGGGCGCGGGCGAGGCGGCTGCCCAGGACGCTCGGGGGCACGCGGTTGCCGCCATTGCCGAAGGAGACGGCGAAGCGGTTCCCGCCGAGCATGCACATCACGTCGTTGGGGCGGATGCAGCGCTCCATGCGGCGCACCGCCAGCTCCCACAGGACGTCGGAGCGAACCGAGCGATCCGACGGCGCGCCGACGGCCTCGACGTCGACGCAGGCGATGATCCGGCAGCCGGCGTCGGCCACCCAGGTCCGACGCTCGACGCCCGACGAAGCCAGTGGCAACCGCCGCGACATCATCTCCTCGTCGCGGCGGTCCCCGTCGACCACCGACTGTGTGCGCGGAGAGCGCAGCGAGACCTCTGCGGCTCGCTGCTCCTCGTCCCGCTCGACGAAGGCCGAAACCGAACGCACCATTCGATGCTCCCCCCCCGGATCAAACCACGAAGCGTGGTTATCACGAGCACTCGGAGAGTACCCCGTTGGGGGTGCGTTGCCAATCCCTAGGGCCAAACCTATGTAGTTGATGTATGCAACCCAGGCACGAACGGCCCGAATTTGGGACCTTCACCAGGGGGCGCGACCCCTATTTTGAGGAGGTGGCCGGGGTCGTGAAGGCCGTGACGAGGGCGGACGCCGGGCGCGGTTCCCAGGTCGCGCGCCGCGGCGGACCGGGGCGATCGGGCCGCTCGACGTCAAGGCACGGTGACGCGCGTCGCGGCGCCGGAAGACGCGGCGCTGGCGCTCGATCGAAAACGTGAGCAGACCGAGCACGACGAACGGCACGTAGAAGATGGCCGACCCGATGAACGCGGACGCGATTACCGCCCCGGCGCCGACAGCGGCGATGCCCACGGTCGGACTGGCGCGACGTGACGCCACCATGGTCGGCGCATCGGGTTCGCGCCGCGCCGGTACGACGATCACGTCGACCTGCGCCGAAGGACGGGGGGTGGTGGTGGGTCGCGGCAGGCGGGCGGCCCAAGGGTCGCGTTCTCCGCGGCTCATGAAAGCCGTCCACCTTGACGAAACGCCCCCGAGCCGGAGCGTGGCACGAGTCATGCCTCCGTTCATCCGCGGCTCTCGGGCGCCGTGTGGTCATCGAGCGCCGCACGGCGCTACTTGCCTTCAGCTAACCACGTGCCGGCCGGTGGCATCGTCGTCAGAAGTGACGATCTGATCGATCGGCCGGGAAAATGCCGGGTGTCCGGTCAGTTGACAGCAGCGGCTCCAGGGCGGCGCGCCTCGATGTACATGCTCTGGGCGCCCTCGGCCGTGTCCCGGAACTCGAGCCCCCGGAGCTCGGGGTCGGGCGACTCGTTGTAACCCACCCTGGACACCTCGAGGCCTTGGGGTTCGAGCACGGAGCGCAAGGCCTCCTCGTCGTAGAGGAACTGGTGACCCCAGGCCCGCATGCCGGTGTTGAACATCTGCGCGTAGGTGGTGATGCCGCCGAACTGCTTGCGGTACCAGGCGAGGGAACGCTCCGACCGGTCGAGATAGGCGCGGGCCAGGCCGGTCAAGTCGGGTGTGGCCAGCCGGATGGTTCCTCCCGGCTTCAACACGCGCGCACATTCGGCCAAGAGCCGCTTGCCCGCTTGGAAGGGGAGATGCT
>DATGGF010000564.1:0-3860 GCA_035308625.1 Acidimicrobiales bacterium
GAGAGCTTCGGCTACGAGTGGAACACCTTCGACGACGTCCGTGAGGAGGACGCGGAGTTCGCCCGGACGTACTTCCGCGACCTCGACTTCGGGGCGCTGGCCGGCCGGTCGGGCCTCGACGCCGGCTGCGGCAAGGGCCGCTACACCCGGTTCCTGGCCCCGCACCTCGGCCGGTTGGTGGCCCTCGACGGCTCCAGCGCGGTGCAGGCCGCGGCCCGCAACCTCGCCTCCTTCGACAACACCGTGGTGGTGCGGGCCGACCTGCGCCGGGCCCCGTTCCGCCCGGGCACTTTCGGCTTCGTGTCGTGCCTGGGGGTGCTCCATCACCTCGAGGACCCCCGGGCCGGGCTGCGCGGGCTCGTCGATCTGCTGTCGCCCGGAGGGATCCTCCTCGTCTACCTCTACAGCCGGGCCGAGGGCTCCGGCGTCCGCCAGATCGGTTTGGCGGTGGCGGCCGGGCTGCGCCGGTACACCGTGCGCATGCCCCATCGCCTGCTGCGCGCCTTCAGTGCCGCGGTGGCCGCCGTGCTGTCGGTCGTCTTGGTGAAACCAGGCGAGCTCGGCGCCAAGCTCGGCGTGCGCCGGCTCGCCGCCCTGCCCATGGCCGCCTACCGGGGCAAGACGTTTCGTGCCGTGTGGCTCGACACCTTCGACCGTTTGAGCGCGCCGGTGGAGCACCGCTACCGCTGGGAGGAGCTGGCGCCGTGGTTCGCCGGGGCCGGCCTGGTGGTCGATGCCGTGCGCGAGGACGCCGGCTGGTTCGTGGTGAGCCACCGGCCCGACGAGCGCGCCGCGCCCGCCTGATCGAATCGGGCGGGCTCAGCCCCTGCGACGAGCCCGGGCTTCGGCGACCAGCGCGGCCAGCACGTTGGCGGCGGTCGCTTCCCAGGTGAGCTCCCGGGCCCGGTTGAGCGCCCCCCGGCCCAGCCGGCCGCGCAACACCTCGTCGGTGAGCACGCGCACCATGGCGGCGGCGAAGTCGTTCCCCGGCTCGGCCAGCAGCCCGGTCACCTCGTGGCGCACGCTGTCCTTGTGGCCGACCACGTTGGTGGCCACCGACGGAGTCCCGCAGGCGCCCGCCTCGCTCAGGGTCATGTTCCAGCCTTCACGGAGCGACGTGCTGGCCACCACCCACGCCCGGCGGTAGGTCGCCACCAGCTCCTCGTCGGTGAGATGGCCGGGGAGCGAGATCCAGTCGGTGGCGCCCGCGGCGCGAATGTGCTCCTCGAGCTTCTCCCTCTCGTAGCCCTCGCCCACGATGACGGCACGGAGGTTGGGGACGAAGCGGCGGGTGTCGACCAGGGAGTCGACCAGCAGCTCGAAGCGCTTCACCGGTACGAGACGCCCCACCGCCACCACCAAGGGGTCCTTGGAGCGGTGCCCACCGGGGACGAAGCGCTCGTCGACGCCGACACAGGCGATGTCGATGCGCTCGGGGTCGAGGCCGAACATGCTCACCAAGTCGTCGTGCGACGAAGGCGACAGGGTCACGACGCGGCTGCGACGGTAGATGGGGGGAGCGATGCGCAGCTCGATGGCTTCGCCGATCTTCGCCAACGTGGGCGTCAGCACCATCTTCCACATGTCCGCGTGCACGTGATGGACGACGACGATCCGGGGGCACCGGGCCCACAGCGGGGAGAAGAACGGCATCCCGTTCCACACTTCGACGAGGCCGTCGGGCCGGCCTCCGCGCCCCAGCAGCCCGCTCAAGGCGCTACGGGGGAAGACCGAGTAGCGGCCGGACTTCCGGATGACCCGGTAGCCGCTGCGAGTCGACACGGTGTCGAGGCCCTCCACGGCTGACGAGCGCAAAGTCACATCGAGGCCGTGTTCGGCCCAGATGGTGGCCACCCGGTGTGCGTGCAGTTCCGAGCCCCCGGCCTCGGGGTCTTCGAAGTCGCGCCAGGCCAGGATTTGCACCCGGTTGAGGCCGAGCTCGCGGGCTTCGGCCACGACCTCTTCGATGTCGGGCTTGGTGCTGGGCGCCGGAGCAACCGCCTCCAGCGGGCTGACCGGGCGCAGCGCGCGCGGCGTCGCCATTGCGGTATCAGGCTCGTCGACGAGTGCCGGATTGAAGACGTCGACGTCGGTCATGTCCCCCCCTCGGACCAACCCCCGCGTGCTGCCGCGTCCCTGTTCAGGAGCGCAACACCCCCCTGGTCCGTTGGGAATCGAGCATAAGGAGGGGGCACCTCGGTGCTCCATCATCAGTTCTGATGAAATCGACCTCCGCCTGGGGCGTAGCCAGTGCGGCTGTGCGTACGATGACGTCTCGGCCTCCCGCGGGAGGCCTCGGTGCACCCGGCCGCCCGAGCTCGGCTGAGGTCCCGACGGGGGGAGCATGGGGGGAACGGTCAAGCTTTTCGGTGGACCCGTTGCGCCGGCGCGCCTGTCGCCGGGCACCCGGCTCCGTCCATGACCAGCCGACCGCGATCGCTCTTGGCGTCGACGACGGCCAACCGGGGCGAGGGATCCCGATCTGCCGCCGAAGGCGACGAGTCCATCGACCGTCACGGCCGGCGCATGGTGGTCATGCTGCTCTTGGCCGGAGGTGTGGCCAGTTCGGCCAACCTGGTCAGCACCGTCCTCGTGGCGCGCCTTCTCCCTTCGGTGGGGTATGGCGCCCTCAACAAGTTGCTCAGCCTGTTCCTCGTTCTTTCCATGCCCGGCATGGCCCTCATGGTGGGCGTCGTCCGGCGGGTGACTGCCTGGGAGGCTCAGGGCCGGGAGCGTCACGCCCTCGCCTGGATCGCGGGGGCCCAGCGCATCGGCGTGCTGGCCGTGGCCGCTCTAGCCGCATCGGTATGGCTGGCGAGAGAGCCGATCGTGCACGCCATGGGGCTGCGCGGGTCGACCGGGCTCGTGGAGATCGTCTCGGCCGGCGGCGTGTGGGTCCTCGTCGCCATGGACCGGGGCATGCTGCAGGCCCGGCGTCGCTACCGGAGCCTGTCGGCGAACCTGCTCGTCGAAGGGGTCGTGCGCACTGCGGGGATGATCACGCTCACGGCGGCCGGCCTGGGTCTCCAGGGCGCCGCCATCGGAGTGCTCGCCGGGGAGCTCGGCGCCGCCGTCCATGCCCGGCTCTCGGTCGTCCGCGCCTACCAGCACCATCACGACGGCACCCGCCTCGAGCACCCGGCCGGGGAGCTGCACACGACGCGCGACCTGGCGACCGACGTCATCGTGGCCATGGTGAGCCTGGCCCTGCTGGCCGCGCTACAGAACGCCGACGTCGTGGTGTTCGGGAGCCAGATGCCGGGCAAGTCGGGCACCTATGCGGCCATCTCGGTCCCGGCCAAGGCGCTCGTCTTCCTGGCCCTGCTGCTCGGCAATTACCTGCTTCCAGAATCGAGCATCCGGCACCACCAGGGCCGCCATGCCCTGCGCCAGCTCGGGCACACGCTCGGGCTCCTGGCTCTGCCCGCGCTCACCTTGCTCCTCTTCGCCACGATGATGCCCAGCCGCTTCCTGGGCCTCGTGTTCGGGACCAAGTACGAGGGCGGCGCGCACGGGTTCACCCCGCTGGTGCTCTCCATGGCCTTCTTGTGCGTGACCGTGGTGCTCACCATCTACTTGCTCGGCGCGGGCTGGCGTTGGGTGGTGGTGCCGCTGGCTGCGGGCACCGGGCTCCTCGTGGCCCTCTGCCTCGTCGCCGGCCGCAGCCTGATCGCCACGACCCACATCGACCTCCTGGTGCAGGGCCTGTTGGCGCTCACCATGGTGGGCGCCTTCGTGGCCCGCCACCGGGTCCGCAGTTCGTGGCGCGGCGCTAGCCAGGTGCTCGAGCTGCGACCAGCAGGATCGACGACCACGCTGGCCTGAGGCACATCACGCGGTCGATCGGGCGCAGGACCCGG
>DATGGF010000565.1:0-5399 GCA_035308625.1 Acidimicrobiales bacterium
CCGCGAGGTGTTCGCGCACCTCCTCCGCCAGGAAGCGGAAGAAGTTGATCAGGAATTCGGGCGTGCCGGTATACCGCTTGCGCAACTCCGGATCCTGCGTCGCGATGCCGACCGGGCAGGTGTCGAGGTGGCAGACGCGCATCATCACGCACCCGGACACGACCAGCGGCGCGGTCGCGAACCCGAACTCCTCGGCCCCGAGCAGGGCGGCGATGACCACGTCGCGGCCGGTCTTGAGCTGGCCGTCGACCTGCACCACGATGCGGTCGCGCAAGCCGTTGAGCACGAGGGTCTGCTGCGTCTCGGCTAGGCCGAGCTCCCACGGGATCCCGGCGTGCTTGATCGAGGTGAGCGGGCTGGCGCCGGTACCCCCGTCGTGTCCCGAGATGAGCACGACGTCCGACTTGGCCTTGGCCACGCCGGCCGCCACCGTGCCCACGCCGACTTCGGCCACCAGCTTCACGTGCACCCGGGCCTCGGGGTTCGACGACTTCAGGTCGTGGATGAGCTGGGCGATGTCCTCGATGGAGTAGATGTCGTGGTGCGGAGGGGGCGAGATGAGCCCCACCCCCGGTGTCGAGAACCGGGTCTTGGCGATCCACGGGTAGACCTTGTGGCCCGGCAGCTGGCCTCCCTCACCGGGCTTGGCTCCCTGGGCGATCTTGATCTGGAGGTCGTCGGCGTTGACCAGGTACTCGCTCGTGACCCCGAACCGTCCCGATGCCACCTGCTTGATGGCGCTGCGGCGGAGGTCCCCGTTGGCATCGGGCACGTACCGATCGGCGTCCTCCCCGCCCTCACCGGTGTTGGACTTGCCGCCCAGGCGGTTCATGGCGATGGCCAGGGTCTCGTGCGCCTCGGCCGAGATCGACCCGTAGGACATGGCTCCGGTGGCGAAGCGCCGCACGATGGCCGCCACCGGCTCCACCTCGTCGAGCGGCACCGCGTCGAGCGCACCCACGCGCAGCCGCAAGAGCCCCCGCAACGTGGCCAGCGCCTCGGCTTGGTCGTCGACCAGTCGGGTGTACTCCTTGAAGATGTCGTAGCGCTTGGCCCGGGTGGCGTGTTGCAGCTTGTGCACGGTGCGCGGGTTGAAGAGATGGATCTCGCCCTCGCGCCGCCACTGGTACTCCCCGCCCGGCTCCAGCTCGCGATGGGCCCGCGACGCCGGGCGGGCGAGATGAGCGGCCCGGTGCCGATCGGCCACCTCGGCGGCCAGCACGTCGAGGCCCACCCCGGCGATACGGCTCGTGGTGCCGGTGAAGTACTCGTCGATGACGTCGGGCGCCAGCCCGATGGCCTCGAAGATCTGGGCGCCGGTGTAGGACGCCACCGTCGACACCCCCATCTTGGACATGATCTTGATGACACCCTTGCAGCACGCCTTGATGTAGTTCTTGCGCGCCTGGCGCGGCGTCACCCCGCTCAGGGTGCCCGCAGCGATCATGTCGTCGATGGTGTCGAAAGCGAGGTACGGGTTCACCGCCGATGCGCCGAACCCGATGAGCAGGGCGACGTGGTGGACCTCCCGCGCGTCACCCGTCTCGACGACCAAGCCGACTCTGGTCCGCGTCTTCTCCCGCACCAGGTGCTCGTGAACGGCCGCCGTCAGCAACAGCGACGGAATGGGGGCCATGACGTCGTTCGAGTTGCGATCCGAGAGCACGATGACGTTGGCCCCGAGCGCGATGTTGGTCGAGACCCGCGAACGCACGTCCTCGATGGCCCGGGCCAGGGCCTCGCCGCCCCCGGCCGCGTCGAACAGGCCGTCGATGGCGAAGGCCTTGAAGCCCGGTGTCTCGCCGTGCTCGTTCACGTAGAGGAGCTTGGCCAAGTCGTCGTTGTCGACGACCGGGTAGGGCAGGATGATCTGCCGGCACGACTCGGGGGTCGGCTCGAGCACGTTGCCCTCGGGGCCGAGCTTCGAGCGGTTGGCCGTGACCAGCTCTTCACGGATGGCATCGAGGGGCGGATTGGTCACCTGGGCGAACAGCTGGGTGAAGTAGTCGTAGAGCAAGCGGGGCTTGGACGAGAGCACCGCCAGAGCGGCGTCGTGGCCCATGGAGCCGAGCGCTTCGGCCCCGTTGGTGGCCATGGGGGCGAGCAGGACCCGCAGCTCCTCGTTGGTGTAGCCGAACATCTTCTGGTGGGTGACCACCGAGGCGTGCTGGGGCGTCAGCATCGTGCGAGGGGGGAGGTCCTCCAGCGAGACCTGCTGCTCGTCGAGCCACTGGCTGTAAGGGTGCTCGGCCGCCAGCAGCGACTTGATCTCGTCGTCGTCGACGATGCGGCCCTGGGCCGTGTCCACCAGGAACATGCGTCCCGGTTGCAGCCGCCCCTTGCGCACCACGGTGGCCGGGTCGAGGTCGAGCACGCCGACCTCCGACGCCATCACCACCAACCCGTCGTCGGTCACCCAGTACCGGGCCGGGCGCAATCCGTTGCGGTCGAGCACGCCGCCGGCCACGGTCCCGTCGGTGAACACCACTGCGGCGGGCCCGTCCCAGGGCTCCATCAACGATGCGTGGTAGCGGTAGAAGGCGCGCCGCGCCGGGTCCATCTCGGTGTGGCTCTCCCACGCTTCGGGGATCATCATGAGCACGGCGTGGGGCAAGGACCGGCCGCCCAGGTGCAACAGCTCGAGGACCTCGTCGAAGGAGGCGGAGTCACTGCCGTCGGGGTCGCACATGGGGAACAGGCGCTCGAGGTCCCCGGGCAGCAGGTCGCTCCGGAGCAATGCCTCCCGGGCCCGCATCCAGTTGCGGTTGCCCCTCAGGGTGTTGATCTCGCCGTTGTGGGCCAGGTACCGGTAGGGATGGGCGAGGGGCCACGACGGGAACGTGTTGGTCGAGAAGCGCGAGTGCACCAGGGCCATGGCGCTGTCGAAGCGCTCGTCGGACAGGTCGGGGAAGAACACCCGGAGCTGGAGTCCGGTGAGCATGCCCTTGTAGACGATGGTCCGGGCCGACAACGACGGCAGGTACACCCCGTGCATCTCGTGCTCGATGCGCTTGCGCAGGCAGAAGGCCAGCCGGTCGACAGCGAGCGAGTCGACGGTGCCGTCAGCGCGCCGAGGCGTGTCGAGCGGGTGGACGACGACCTGGCGGATCCTCGGCATGGCCCGCCGCGCGCTGGCCCCGAGGTCGTCGGCCACCACGGGCACGTCCCGCCATGCCGCCACCACCATGGCCTCGTCGGCCGCCAGCTCTTCCACCCGCAACTGCGCCTTCTTGGCGTCGTCGGCGTCGGTGGGCAGGAAGGCGAGGCCGCTGGCGTACGCCCCGGGCTCGGGCAGCGCCACCGGGAGCACGGCGCGCAGGAACCGGTCGGGCAGCTGGACGAGGATCCCGGCGCCGTCGCCGGTGGTCGGCTCGGCTCCCTTGGCTCCCCGGTGGTCCAGGTGCTCCAGCGCGGTGAGCCCGTGCTCGACCATGGCGTGGCTCCGCCGGCCGTGGAGGTCGGCAACCAGGGCGATGCCGCAGGCGTCGTGCTCGAACGAAGGGTCGTAGAGCCCGATCCGGGCCGGTGCGGCCCGGGAAAGGTTGCTGTTGGTCGTCACCTGGGTGCTCCGTCGCTCGGGGCGCGCACTGGCGCTTGGAGGGGCCGCCCGGGACGACGCTGGCCCAGCTGCAGCGCTCTTAGGATACCTCGGGTGCCGCCACCTCCGAGACGCCCTCGGACGTGATGCCGCCGGCTGCCAATCCTGTCGGGCCCGGCGCGACGCCTCGTCGTGGCTCCGTCGCACCGCCCCGGCGATGCGACGCGGTGGTGGTGGGGGGTGGTGTGATCGGCCTCACCTCGGCTTGGTACGCCGCCCGGCTCGGCCTCGATGTCGTGGTGGTCGATCCCGAACCGGGCCGCGGCGCCTCGTGGGCTGCCGCCGGGATGCTGGCGCCGGTCACCGAGGTCCTGTCGGGCGAGGAGGCGCTGCTCGCCCTGACGCTGGCCTCGGCCCGGGCATGGCCGGCCTTCGCGTCCGAGCTGTCGGCGGCCACCGGGCGCCCGTTGGGCTACGAGCGCAGTGGGACGCTGCTCGTCGCCTGGGACGACGGTGATCGCGCCTGGGCCGACGAGCTGTACCGCTTCCAGCGGGAGCTGGAACTCGACGTCGAGTGGCTCACCAGCCGTCGCGCCCGGGACATGGAGCCGGATCTGGCCCCCGGGATCCGGGGAGGCGTATGGGCGGCGGACGATCATCAGGTGCACAACCGCTTGCTCGTCACGACCTTGCTCGACGCCGTGGCGTCGGAGGGGGTGGTGGTTCGCCGCAACCGCGTGGAGACGTTGGAGCGGCGCGGGGGCTCGGTGGCCGGCGCTGCCCTCGACGACGGCACCGTGGTCGAGGCACCGGCGGTCGTCATCGCCGCGGGATGCCAGTCGCCGGCCATCGGCGGGCTCCCCGCCGGCGCCGTTCCCGCCGTCCGGCCGGTCAAGGGCCAGATCCTCCGCTTGGGGCCCTCGCCAGGCTCGCCGCACCTCGCTCGCACCGTGCGCGGCATCGTCGAAGGGTCGTCGGTCTACCTGGTGCCGCGGGCTGACGGCTCGGTGGTGGTGGGAGCGACGATGGAGGAGAAGGGATACGACACAACGGTGACAGCCGGGGCCGTATACGAGTTGCTGCGTGACGCTCACCGGGTCGTGCCGGGCGTGACCGAGATGGAACTGTGCGAGGCGTCGGCGGGCCTGCGGCCGGGGTCACCCGACAACGGACCCATCGTCGGTCCGGTGGCTCACGTCCCCGGTCTGGTCGTCGCCACCGGGCACCACCGCAACGGCATCCTGCTGGCCCCGGTCACCGCCCAGGCGGTGGCGGCGCACCTCGTGGGCGCCGAGCCTCCTCCCGAGCTGGCGTCCTTCGGGCCGGGACGCTTCGCCGGGGTGCCGGGCTGATGCGCGCCCGGCGCCCACGGCGCGAGCGGGGCGGCGGACCGACCGGGATGGCCCGCACCGCAGAGGTGCCATGCTGGGCGGTGTGCTCGACGTCCGGGTGAACGGGACCGCCGCGCAGCTCACCGCCGGAGCCACCGTGGCTGACGTGGTCGGGCGCTGGTGCCCGTCGCCCGACGGCATCGCCGTGGCCCGCAACGGCGACGTCGTGCCGCGCAGCGCGTGGGAGCAGACCGCGCTCGAGACGGGTGACCGCCTCGAGATCGTCACGGCGGCCGCCGGTGGTTGATCCCGGCGCCCTAGTTCCCGACGCGCTGGTCATCGCCGGGCGTCCCCTCGGCTCCCGCCTCGTCCTCGGCACCGGGGGTATCCAGAGCCTCGAGGTGCTCGACGCCGTGCTCGAGGCATCGGGCACGGAGCTCTCCACCGTGTCCGTGCGCCGGGTGGACGCCACGGCGCGCGGGTCGATCCTCGACGTCCTGCGCCGCCGAGGCGTCGAAGTGCAGCCCAAC
>DATGGF010000566.1:0-2968 GCA_035308625.1 Acidimicrobiales bacterium
GGAGTCGAGGAGGCCCTGATCAAGGTGGCCGACTCGTACATCCAGCTGGTCAGCCCCACCGGTCCCGACTCGCCGGTGGCCAAGTTCCTCGAACGGCGAGGTGAGGGCCTGCATCACGTGGGTTATCGGGTGGCCGACTGCGCGGCGGCGCTCAAGTCCGTGCGCGACGCCGGTGGCGCGCTCATCGACGAGGCGCCGCGCCCCGGATCGCGGGGCACCACCGTCGCCTTCGTGCACCCCAAGGGCGCGTTCGGGACGCTCATCGAGCTGGTCCAGGAGTAGCGCGGTGACCGTCGTCGATCCTCTGGAGATCGACCTCACGGCGAGCGCGCTGTACCAGAACGGCTTCCCCCACGACGTCTTCACCGCGCTGCGCCACGAGGTCCCGGTCAAGTGGCAGACCTTCCCCGACGGGTTCCGGGCCCACCATGACGCCGGCTTCTGGGTGCTGAGCCGGCACGAGGACGTGCAGGCGGTGAGCCGCAACCCGGAGCTGTTCAACTCCTTCGACGGGCCCCAGCTCAGCCACCAACCCGAGATCGCCGGCGCCATGCTCGTGACCATGGACGGCGCCGAGCACATCCGGCTGCGCCGGCTCATCAGCGCCGGGTTCACGCCTCGCATGGTCAAGCAACTCGAGGAGCGGATCAGGGTGTGGGCCGAGTCGATCGTCGACCGGGCGCTCGAGCTTGGCGAGTTCGATTTCGTCTCCGAAGTCGCCTACAAGCTGCCCATGCACGTCATCGCCGACATCGTGGGCATCCCCGTCGAGGATCGCGACTGGCTCTTCACCATGACCAACGCGTTCCTCCAGGGCGGGCTGCCCGAGGACGACATCCCCCCGCAGCTGTACGAGGCCCAGGCCGAGATGTTCGGCTACGCCCTGAAGCTCGGCGAGGAGAAGCGGGCCAACCCCCAGGACGACGTCTGGACGATCCTCTCCACCGTCGAGCTGGACGCGGAGGGGGGTGGCCGGACCGCACTCAGCTCGATCGAGCTCGATCTCTTCTTCTTGCTCCTCACCGTGGCCGGGAGCGAGACCACCCGCAACGCCGTGTCCCAAGGCCTGGTGGCCCTGCTCGACCACCCCGACCAGGTCGAGCGCCTGCGCCGTGACCCTGCCTCCGTGGCTCTGGCGGTGGAGGAGGTCCTGCGCTGGTCCTCTCCGGTGTCGTACTTCGCCCGCCGGGCCACCGCCGACACCGAGATCCGGGGCGTGCACATCGCCCGCGGTGACCGGGTGACCATGTGGTTCCCCTCGGCCAACCGGGACGAGGACGTCTTCATGGACCCGTTCCGGTTCGACATCACCCGGAGCCCGAACCCCCATGTGGCCTTCGGGGGCGGCGGCGTGCATTTCTGCCTGGGGGCCCATCTGGCCCGCCGCGAGCTGGCCACACTGCTCGAGGTGCTCTTGGAGCGGACCCGGCACATCGAGCTGGCGGGGCCGCCCGCTTACCGCCCGCTCGGCATCTTCAACCCGATCCTCCTCTTCATGCAGGAACTCCCCGTCCACGTCGAGTAGGGGAAGCGGCCCCTCACCGTCGGTTGCGTCCGGCGGGTGGGCGGGTGGCCGCCAATCGACGGACAAAGTGTCCGTTCGCGTAGATGACTTGTCTCGTCGTTCACCGAGTACACGAATTTGTGCATTCGAATGGGTGGCCACCTGGCAAGGTGCTATTCGATGATCGGCCTGGGCAGCGGCACGAGCTTCGACCCGGCCCAGGTCGGGGTCGGGCTGGTCGACACCGACACGGCAGAGGTGATCGCCGGCAATGCCGCCTATGCCCGCGTCCTGGAACGGAGCCCCGACGCCGTGGCCGGGGTCCCGGTGGAGGCCTTCTTGGACCCGGCCGACGCAGTGGTGTCGCGGACGGTGCTGACGGCCATGCGCGACGGGCTCGTCGACTTCCTCCAAGGCGAGACGAAGGTCCACCTCCCGAGCGGGCCGGCGACCGTGTATTCCTGGTCCTCGGCGGTGGGTGCGGGCCCGCCCCGAAACGCGGTGATCGTCGGTGCCCTGCCCCTCGAGTGCGGTGGGCAGGGTGGCCCTCCTCCGGTCGACGTCGACCGGATCATCCTGGGCACCCTGGACGACGAGTGGTCCTTCGAGAATGTCGCGGTCAGGTCGGCCGGCCTGCTCGGCGGTTCACCCGTCGGGCACGAGCGCACCTGCTTCCGGGAGATGGTCCACCCCGCCGATCACGGCACCCTGGCCGAGGCTTTCGACGCGTCGGCGGGCGACGAGCTGGCGACGCGCCAGCTCCGTATCCGTGCCCACCACAGCGGCTGGCTGAATGCGCAGGTGACGGTGAGCCGGATGCGTGGCCAGGCGTCAGGCCTGCATGCCGCCGTGCTCTGTTTCGACGCGTCGTCGGAGCCGACAAATCCGGCGGTGGAGCGGATGAACGGCCTGGAGGAGCGCTTGTGGCGGATCGCCATGGAAGTCAGCGCAGCGGGAGTCCTGCCGCCCATGGCCGGCCTTCCCACCGCGCTGGGAATGGCAAACGCCGGCCCTCTGTCCTCCCGCCAGTTGGACATCCTGGCCCGCTTGGCTGCGGGCGAGCGGGCCCCGGCGATCGCCAAGGCCATGCACCTGTCGCAGAGCACGGTGCGAAACCACTTGAGCGCGCTCTTCCGTAAGTTCGCCGTGCACTCCCAGGCCGAGCTGCTCGAGTTACTCCGCCACGGCGACTTCGATGACGCCGGAGGTCGCCACCGGACCGGGGGCTGAGCTCGAAAGTACGCTTGGCGCATGGCGAAGAGCGACGAAGAAGCAGGCGACTGGCGGGAGGCGACGCTGGCGCGGATCCGGACCTTGATCAAGCAGGCCGTGCCCGGGGTCGCAGAGGAACGGAAGTGGAAGAAGGCGTCGAACCCCGAGGGCGTTCCCGTTTGGTCCTGTGACGGCATGATCTGCACGGGCGAGATGTACAAGACGCATGTCAAGCTGACCTTCGCCAAGGGG
>DATGGF010000567.1:0-3629 GCA_035308625.1 Acidimicrobiales bacterium
ACCGGCACCTGCCCATGGTGCGCATGACGAACACCTACCTACCCAACGGGATCGAGGACCCCGACGAGTTGGTGGCCCAGACCCCGAAGGGCGTGTACGTAGCCAAGCTGGGTGGGGGACAGGTGAACACGACGACCGGGGATTTCGTCTTCGGCACGGTGGAGGCGTACCTCATCGAGAACGGCCGGATCACCGAGCCGCTGCGTGACGCCAACCTCATCGGCAATGGCCCCGAGGTGCTGCGCCGCATCGACGCGGTGGCCAACGACTTCGCCATGGGCCCGGGGACCTGCGGCAAGGACGGCCAGAGCGTCCCCGTCGGGTGCGGGCAGCCGACGCTGCGGGTTACGGCCGTGACGATCGGGGGCACGGCCGGTGACTGACCTCTCTATAGGGCGCGCCGCCAGCCGGACCACCGAGCGCGCCCGAGGTGGCGGCGTCCCGATCGGTGGAACGGCCGAGCTGGTCGAGTTGGCCCAGCGGGTGGTCGACCAGGCGCGACCGGGAGAGGAGCTTGAGGTCTACGTCTCGCGCGGCATCGAGACGGATGTGCGGGCCTACGAGGGCGACGTGGAGTCGCTGTCATCGGCTGCGTCGGCCGGGGTCGGTATCCGGGTGCTGGCCGGGGGGCGCCAGGGGTTCGCCTACGCCGGCAGCCTGGACGCGGCGGTGGTGGCCGAGACGCTGGCCGATGCCCGCGACAACGTCGGGTTCGCCACGCCCGACCCCCACGTGGGGCTGGCCATCCCCGATGGGGTGGCCGCGGCCACGGTCGACGTCTGGGACGACGGTGTGATCGACACGCCGACGGCCGTCAAGGTCGAGCTGGCCTTGGAGCTCGAGCGCCGGGTGAGGGCGGCCGACCCCCGTGTCCGCCAAGTGGCGTCAGCCGACTACGGGGATGTGGCGGCTGAGGCGGCTATCGCCACATCGGCCGGCATCGTCGCCTCGTCGCGTCGCACGGTGTGCAGCCTCTCGGCCGAGGCCATCGCCGGGACCGGGCTCGAGAGCCAGACCGGCGTCGGATTCTCGGCCGGTCGTTCGCCGGGCGACCTCGACATCTCCCGGGCGTCGGCCGACGCGGTGGAGCGAGCCGTGCGGCTCCTCGGGGCCACCAGAGCGCGCACCGGGAAGTGCGCGGTGGTGTTCGACCCGCGGGTGTCGTCCACTCTGCTGGCCATCGTCAGCTCGGCCCTGTCAGGTGAGGCGGTGACCAAGGGCCGGTCGTTCTTCGCCGGCCGTCTCGGCGAGGAGGTGGCCGGGCCGTCCGTCACGATCGTCGACGACCCTACCGATGCCCGCGCCTTTGGTGCCTCCTCCTACGACGCCGAGGGGCTGGCCTGCCGGCGCAACGTGCTCATCGACGGCGGGATGCTCCGTTCCTTCGTGTTCGACACGACGTCGGCCCGCCGGGCGGGGACCACTTCGACGGCCTCGGCTGTGCGCGGGGGGTACGCCACCACCCCCGTGGCCGGTTGCCGCGCCTTGCTCCTGGCTCCCGGGGCGCTCGACGCCGCGGCGATCTTGGCTGACGTCGACGAGGCGCTCTTCGTGCAGTCCATCACCGGCGTGCATTCGGGGGTCAACACGGTGAGCGGTGACTTCTCGGTAGGTGCTGAAGGATTGATGGTGCGGCGCGGGGAGTTGGCCGAGCCGGTGCGTGAGGTCACGATCGCGTCGACGCTCCAGCGCATGTTGCAGTCCGTGCTCCACGCCGGTGCCGACGTGGAATGGCTCCCCGGCGTGGCCGCCGGTCAGACCCTGGCCATCGACGGAATGGCCCTATCAGGCGCCTGAAGTCAGGAAGCAGCCGCCGCGCTCGGCTTCGATCCGCTCGACGACCCGCCTGAACCGCCTGAACCGCCTGAACCGCCCGACCCACCCGACGACTTCCCGGATCCCGACTTGTCGGACGAGGTGGACTTGTCGCTCGACGCGGCGCTGCTCGAGGAGCCCGTTTTGTCGCCGGTGCCGGCCGTCTCCTTGGTCCCGGCCGACGCGCCGTCGCCGGAGGCCGCGGCGGTGCTCGACTTGTCACCGCCCGAGGTCCCCTTGGAGGACCGGCTGTCGTTCTTGTAGAACCCGCTCCCTTTGAAGACGACGCCGATGGAGCCGAAGACCTTGCGCAGGGCGCCGCCGCAATTGGGACAGGTCGTCAGAGCGTCGTCGCGGAACGACTGCACGATCTCGAGGTGTTCGCCACACGACGAGCACACGTACTCGTAGGTCGGCATCCGCCGTCGCTCCTCCGTGATTGGCAGTCTGCTGCCTTGAGTGCCAAGTCTAGTCGGCACGTGTGGAGACTGCGTTCGCGCCGTCGTCAGCGGCGCTGTCGGGGCGGCGTGTCGTAGACTGGCCGCCGTGCCTGAACGCAGCTTGGCCCACCTCGATCCGCTGGGTGGGGCGCGCGTCGTGGATGTCGCCCCGAAGGAGCCCACCCACCGCCGGGCATTGGCCAGGTGCCGGGTGCTCATGGCCCCCGAGACGACCGGCAAGGTCGCCAGCAACGCCATCACCAAGGGCGACGTCCTCGGCACGGCTCGGATCGCCGGCATTCAAGCGGCCAAGCGGACCGCCGACCTGATCCCGATGTGTCATCCCCTGCTGGTCGGTTCGGTTTTCGTCAACTTCAACATCGGGGACGATTTCGTCGAGGTCGAGGCGCAAGTGGAGACCGTCGACCGGACCGGCGTCGAGATGGAGGCCCTCACCGCGTGCGCGGTGGCGGCCCTCACCATCTACGACATGTGCAAGTCCTCCGATCGCTCCATGAGCGTGGGCGACCTGGCGCTGTGGGAGAAGACGGGCGGGAGCCGGGGGACCTGGCGCCGCCCCGTCCTCTGATTGGAGAGATCCTTCCTCAGCGGGGCCGCAGCGAAGTGCGGCGCTTGCGGTGCTTGCTGATGAGGGTTACGTCCTGGCTGATCACGAGGGGGGCGGGTGTGTCGTCGCCCCCGGCCATCGACTGGGGTGCGGTCGAAAGGATCTCGGTCGCCATCGACGCCGAGAACTGCACGCCGGCACCCACCCCCGCGTAGACGGGCTCCGGCTCCGGCTCCGGCTCCGGCTCCGGCTCGAACTCATCTTCCCCATGCGGCTCGAGCTCCGGCTCGAACCCGGCGGCATCCACCAGTTCGGGCTCGGGCGGGCCTGCCGGTTCGGGAGCGGGTCCCTCGGCAGCTGGTGTGTAGACGAAGGCCTCGGGTATCGAGGGAGCCGGGTGAGCCGGGTGAACTGGCTCGCTGGAGTCCGATCCGGGGACGTAGGCGATCGGGGCCGGCGGGGGAGGGAGCAGTCGTTCGGACAGCGACTCCGAGGCTGCGGCCTCGGTGCCGGTCGGCTGCTCGGAAGCGAAGGACGGGACGAACTCGTACGGCAATGGCGGGGGGGGAGGCGACCCGGCCGAGCCGACGCCACTATCGGCGAACGCGGTGTCGTGGCGCGGCGCCGCGTCGGGGTGGAGCGCAGTGTCGGCGATGGTGTCCACCACCTCGGCGGCAGTGACGACGTCGGTGCCGCCGTCGGCGTCGGCGAACGCATGGAAGGACACTTCAGCGTCGGGCACGAACTCGCCGTACGCGGTGTCCTCGCCGTACCTGTCCTCGTCCTCTCCGTGCGTGTCCTCGCCG
>DATGGF010000568.1:0-2848 GCA_035308625.1 Acidimicrobiales bacterium
GGGGGAGTGGGCGGCACGCGCCGAAGTATGGCGGAGCTTCGGTGGCCGCCGGAAGTTCAGGCGGTCAGGTGCAGCGGAAGTCGACGAGGGGCGTGGCCTCGCCGACCGAGATGCCGTGCCAGGTGGACCACACCTCAACGACGCCGTCCACCTGGGACTCGACGTGCTCGCCGCAGCTGCAGGCGGCCTGGCACCATCCCCGGCGGTAACGCATGGGCCACAACGCGATCACATGGTCGACGTGGCGGGCCCGGTCGGCAACCTTGTCTGCCTCCGACACCGTCCACCTCCCTCATCGTCCGGGCCCGCCCGGCCGGTGCCCCCCGGCTGCGCCCTCGACGGAGGAACGGCCTCGCTGCACGGCCCTTGCGGGCCATCGTCCCGCACGGTGGCGGAGGGCCGACAGGAGGTGTTCACGTATTGGCCGGGCTTTGCCGCGAGCTTGGGGGCCTTTTGTCGAAACTCGGCTCAAGCCGCACCTCCGGACAGCCGACGTTGGGCACGGAGGCCTTCGTGTGCGACCTCCGGAGGAGCAGGGGTGGAGTGATCGCACTCAAGCGACTGAACGGGGAACGCATCGCCGTCAACCCCGAACTGGTTGAACGGGCCGAGGAGCAGCCGGAAACGGTCATCACCTTGACCAACGGGGCCCGCTACGTGGTGGCCGAGTCCCTGGACGAGGTCATGGAGAAGGTCCGGAAGTACCGCTCGGCCGTGCTGGCCGAGTCCCGGGAACCGTCTCCGGGACTGCTCATCCCCGCCGGCCGGGGCTGAAACCGCCGGTTCTCCGGGGCCCGCCCCTTCGGGGCCGGGCTGGGTGGAGCCAGGCACGAGCGCGCCCGGCCTCCCACGCGCCCTTGACGATGGCCTGTCCGGGCCGTACCATTGGCATCAATAGCTAGTTCATAACTAGGTTTTATAGCTATTGATCCAGCTGGTGCTCCAAGCTGGTGCTCCAGCTGGTGACGGGAAGGACGGTCCGGGTGCACATCGACGGATACATCGTGTTGGCCGGGGCGGTGGTGGGCTTCGCCGTCGGCCTCACCGGCATGGGCGGCGGCGCGCTCATGACCCCGGTGCTCGTCCTGCTCCTCCATGTACAGCCCGGCGCGGCGGTGTCGAGCGACCTGGTGGCCTCCTTCATCATGAAGCCGGTGGGCGGGGCGGTGCACCTGCGTCGCCGGACCGTCCATCTCCGTCTGGCCGCGTGGTTGGTAGTCGGCGCCGCGCCCGCTGCGTTCGCCGGAGCCGCGCTCCTGAACGCCTTGGCCAAGGGCCCCACACTGCAGTCGGACGTGAAGCTGGGCCTGGGTGCCGCGCTGTTGCTCGCCGTGGTTGGTCTGGCCGTGCGCGCACTGACAGCCAAGCGTTCGGCCGCCGCGGGCCCGGCGGACGACGATCAGCTGCCCCGGGTGCGGCCGGTGTCCACGTTGATCGTGGGGATCGTCGGCGGCGCCATCGTGGGCATGACCTCGGTGGGATCGGGCTCGCTCATGATCGTGGCCCTCATGTTCCTGTACCCGCGTCTGACCGGGGCCCAGCTGGTGGGCACCGACCTCGTCCAGTCCGTGCCGCTCGTCGGCGCGGCGGCGCTGGGGCAGCTGCTCTTCGGCCATGTCGTCTTGGCGGTGACCGTGTCGCTGCTGATCGGCTCGCTGCCGGCGGTGTACCTGGGCGCCCGCTTCTCCTCCATCGCCCCGACGTCGTTCACCCGGCCCGCCATCGCCGTGGTGCTGCTCGCCTCGGCCGTGAAGCTCGTCGGCGGCAGCAACGCCTTACTGATCGAGGTGCTGGTGGCCGCCACCGTCGTGGTGTCGGCGGCGCCGTTGTGGCGCGTGCTGCGCACCCGGCGGGCTCAGCTCGGCGCCGGTACCGTCGAGGCCCGGCCGGTCACGGCCGACGCCCGCGCCAGCTGACCGGGAGGCCGTCGGGGCCTGAAGTCAGCGAGCGCCCGTAGCGCTCCAGGCCGCACCTCGTGCGGCCGCCCGCACCAGGTCCGCCGTCGTGACCACGCCGGCCAGTCGGCCGAGTGCATCGAGGACCAGGGCCGCGCCCCCGGTGGCAGTGGCCATCCGATCGAGCAGTGCATCCATAGACTCGTCGGGCCGGGCGACCGCCAGCGCGGCGAGCGGCAAGGCGATCTCGCCGGCGCGTCGGACCGTTCGCTTCTCGGCCGGCACGGACCGAACGGCGTCCGCGGTGACGAGACCGGCCAACCACCCGTGGTCGTCCACCACCGCGGCGGCGTCGCCTTGGTAGTGGGCCAGAGGCCCGCCGACGAGCTCGGCCACCGTCGACCCCGCTGCCACCACCGGGGGGTGCGGCGTCATGACCTGCCCCACCGTCAGCTGCGAGACACCACCGCGCAAGCGGGCCACGCGCTCCTCGGAGCCGGCCGCGGTGTAGAGGAACCAGCCCAGCAACGCCGGCCACAGCCCGATGGGGCTGCGGGTGACCAAGCCGATCAGCCCGCCGGCGATGAGCAGGGCGCCGAAACCACGCCCGGCCCGTGCCGCGGCCACCGCGGCGCGCTGGCGGTCACGCCAGGCGCGCCACAGCGCGGCACGAAGGATGCGCCCGCCGTCGAGCGGGGCGGCCGGCACCAGGTTGAAGGCGGCCAGGATGAGGTTGATCCGCCACAGCCAGGTGAGCACCCCGATCACGAGCCCGTGGGCCCCGGCCCCGGTGGCGGCCAGCTGGGCACCGGCGAAGGCAATGGCCAGGGCCAGGCTCGTCGCCGGCCCCACCGCGGCGATGCGGAAGTCGGCACCGGCCGTGTGCGCCTCACCCTCGAGCTGGGCCACCCCGCCGAACAGCCACAACGTGATCGATCGCACCCCGATCCCGT
>DATGGF010000569.1:0-2366 GCA_035308625.1 Acidimicrobiales bacterium
CTGCCCAGCTGCTGCGATCTGAGTGACCTCCTCTGCTGCCCGGTATGTGCCGTGGTGCGCTACCGGCCCATGGGTGAGCCGAACCGGATCACATTGCCATCAGAGTCAACGGCGGCAGCCTCATGTTGACCCCATTCCGTGTCCTCAGGTCCGTGGACTTCCACGCCAGCGGAGCGCCACTCCTCGGCCAGCACGTCTGAGTCGTGGACGAAGAGGTAAGCGGAGCTCCGGCTGTGAATGGCATCAGGTACGACCCCGAGGTGGATTTCGATGCCATCACGAGTGGCGAACCCATAGCCGCCCCCTTCGTAGGCCCGGACCCTGAACCCCATGCGCTCGTACTGGGCCAACGCCCTGCTCAGGTCCTGAACAGCAAAGATGGGAGCGATTCGGTTGAGGTTGGCCATGGCGTGATTCTCGCAGCGCGCCAAGCTGACCGCCCTGGAAGTGCTTCGCTACCGAGCACGGTCCCTACGGGGTGGCCGCGAAGTGAGTCCAACGGCTCAGGGAGGCAACAGCGGTCACGCCCAGCTCGGGAAGACCAACGCCCTCGGGGCACACGTCATTCATCATGGAGGCGTCTGTGACGACCGCCGTCGAGGTGTTGAGGAATAGGGCCGATACGCGAGCGACCTTGATGCAGCTCGCCTGTGATCCCCCGCGGATCATGTCCCCGACGGTCCAACCCACTCCGAAGTAGGCAGCGGCACCCGGCTGAAGGTTGACGATCTGGGGTCCGGGGTCGTCGATGACGTACAGAGCGCCATCCCAAAGGCTCACCGCCTCCTGGTTGCCTGTGGCGCCGAACGCTTCGATCATGGGATAGCCGTCGATGGTGCACGAGACGTTGGACGTGTTCGCGACTTTGAAGAACTCTCCTGCCTGGCCCGACGCCTCTATCGGCCCGCGGTCGAAGGTGAGTTGTAGCTGATGGCTTTGACAGTCAGAGAAGCGGCCACCTGGTGGTGAGTTCACAGTCGTGGTCGGGTTCGTTGAGCTGGTCGAGGGCGCACCATTGGCGGTCCCAACCGAAGTTGGCGTACGAGCTGTGACGACCCCGTTACGGGCCGGAGTCGAACAAGCTCCGAGTGCGACACCTGCGGCGAGCGCGACTGCCAGCCTCGCTGAACCCTTCATGACCGTCGCCCCCAGAGACCGTCTCGGATCCCGGGCGAGCCCGGGGTCCTACGGCACAAAGTCGTTGACGACGGTTAGGTCGACGAACTCGGGTGGCCCTTCGAAGATGTCGGCCATCGTCGCCCTCGCACTGGCCAAACCCTCTTGGCGGCGCTCGTCTTGCTCTCGGGCACGGGCACGTTCTTCGCTTTCGAAGACGACGAGCATGTACAAGCGAGAAGGGTCCTTCTGGTCCCTGAAGGCCGTTGACCGAACCAAGCCCGAACCAGGTTGCTCGGTCGCCTTCAGCTGGTCGAACAACTTCGGCAGTTCGTGGTCCTTCCCAGCCTTGATCCGGGTAGTGATCAGTTGCGCCCACATGGATGGTCTCCATTCGCTCGGATGGCACACCATATGTGGCGGCCTCCAGACCTGGTCGGACCTGGCCGCCCATCCGGCACTGCCCGACCTGCTCGGGTTGCCGGTGGGCAGGTCCGGATTGGCTTTCCCGCCTCAGGGCTGACCACACTTGCCCGATGGGCACCGAAAAGCCACGAGAAGTCGCGGCCGCCAGTCTTCGAACGCTCAGTCATGCCTTCGCAGCACACGACCTCGCCGATGATGCGCTGTTGTCGTTGGCACAAACCGCAGATGAGCTCGTACGCCGAGCCGACGGTTCGCCCAAACGTGATCGACTCGGGCTGATGCGGGAGCGTCCCAAAGGACAACCCTTGGGCGGAGATGGTTTCGAGGACCGGGCTGTTGGAGGGTCAGCTAACCCGACGAGCGTCGAACTCAGCGTGCGCTTCGAGGAGGAGGACGTGGTCGCCGATGTCGTCCTGAGGCGTGCCTTCGAGGGCGCCCCCGGCCGTGCGCATGGCGGTATCGTCGCCGCCGCATTCGACGATGTGACCGGATTCGTGATCGGAAAACTGCAGGAACCGGCATTCACCGGCGAATTGACGGTTCGTTATCTCGCGCCAGTTCCTGTGGATGAAAGCTTGGAGATCCGTGCGCGTCTCGACGGGCGCGAGCGCCGCAAGCTCTTCATCACTGCCGAAATGCGGGCCGGCGACGATGTGATCGCCACGTGCCGGGCGATCTACATCACCGTCGACGCTTCCCGCTTTGCCGGAGCGCCCGACCCGCGCTGAACTCACCTGGCGGAGAGCCTAAGACTGTTTTCAAACCCTCCGAGACCCCTGATGGAGGTCTTGGAACTCACCGCCTTCTGACATTTTCCCAGGTCA
>DATGGF010000570.1:0-6229 GCA_035308625.1 Acidimicrobiales bacterium
TGGGCCCGGCCAGGTTGATGCCCACCCGGTTCACCAGCTGCGCCGCGCCACTGCGGGCGTACTCGCTGTTGAAGATGGCCACCTCGACCGGCGACGCGCCGCGCCCGCCGTAGGCCGTCGGCCAGTTGATCCCGACCCAACCGGCCTCGGCCAGCTTGCGTTGCCAGGTCCGGCCCCAGGCGATCTGCTCCGCCAGGTCGTCGGTGTCGGGGGCGCGCTCGACGTTGGCCTCCAGCCATGTCCGCACCTCGGCGGCGAAGCGCTGCTCGTCCTCGGTGAGCGACAGGTCCATCAGCGCGCCGCCCGGGCCGGCTCAGAGATCCCAGGCCGCGACGCGGCCCGAGGCAGCGAACGCGGCCTCGAGCTCGGACTCGGACGCGCGGTCGAACCGGTGGTAGGTGTCGTCGCCCCGGCCCCGCACCCACACGGAATCACCGCCGGTGCGGTCGGAACGGAATTTCTGATGCTGCAAGGTGCGGGTCAACACCTTGTTGGTGGGTGTGGTGGGCAGGGCCAGGCTGATGCGGACGTACCGGGGCCGCCACTTGGGACTCAGGTCCGGCTGGGCATCCAGCCAGGCGGCGAAGAGCTTCGGCTCGAACTCGGCGCCGTCGCGCAGGACCACGGCGGCCATCACCTGGTCCCCCGCATCGGTGTCGGGAACGCCGAACACCGAGACCAGCATGACGTCGTCGTGGCGCGCCACGATGGCCTCGATCGGCGCCGCGGGGAAGTTCTCCCCGTCCACCCGCAGCCAGTCCGACGTGCGGCCGGCGAAGTAGACCCAGTCGTCGGCGTCCATGTAGGCCAGGTCCCCGCTCCAGTACCAGCCGTTGCGGGTGGCGCGGGCCATGGCCTCGTCGTTGCGGTAGTAGCCCTCGAAAGGTCCGAGGCCCTCGGTGTTGACGAGCTCGCCGACGCACTCCTCGGCATTGACCAGCCGGCCCTCCTCGTCGAACCGGGCGCGCGGCACTTCGTCGCCCTCGCTGTCGACGATGGCCACCCCCGGACGCAGGCGGCCCAGCGATCCCCGGGGCGGGTCGCCGGAGCGGTCGAGGGCCACCGCCCCCTCGGTGGAGCCGAACACGTCCACCACGGCAATGCCGAAACGCGCCGCCACTTCCTCCACCACCTGGGGTGAACCTTCGTTCCCGTAGGCCAGGCGCAGCGGGTTGTCGGCATCGTCGGGGCGCGCCGGCGTGGCCAGCAGGTAGGCCAGCGGCTTGCCGGTGTAGTTGAACCAGGTCGCGCCGTAGTGGCGGACGTCGTCGAGAAAGCGCGACGCACTGAATCGGCGGGCCAGGCCGATCGAGGCGCCGACCGTCAGGGCCGGGGCGAGCCCCACCATCAACGAGTTGGAGTGGAACAGGGGCATGGCCACATAGCCGACGTCGTCAGCGGTGACGTCGAGCAGGATGCTCATGCGGCTGCCGGTGACGAGCAGGCGCCGCTGGGTGCACCGCACCGCTTTCGGCGCGGCCGAGGTGCCCGAGGTGAACACCAGGGCCCACAACGACTCCACTTCGGGCTGGCGACCGGGGTCGGCCGCGTCGGCCAGCGCGTCCAGCGCGTCCTCCAACGGCTCACCCAGCGAGGGTGCCGGGTCGTCCACGTCGGCGTAACGGGAGCTGACCAGGAGCCCACCGGGGAGATCCAGATCGCCGGCGACGGGGGCAAGGAGCCCCAGATGACGGGGCTCGGTGAGGAGCAGCTGCACGTCGCTGTGGTCGACGTCGCGGGCCAGGTGCTCGTCGCGACGGGTGTGGTTGAGCCCGACCACGCAGGCGCCCACCAAACCGGCCGCCGCCAGCGCCACGACGTAGTCGGGCGTGTTGTCCAGGAGCACGGCCACGTGCGGGGGGCGATCGGGGTCCAGCCGATCCACGAACAGCGCGGCGAGCCGGGAGGCCTCGGCATAGAGCTCGGCATGGGTCATGACGAGGTCGCCGAAGCGGACGGCGGGGCGGCCCGCGAACTCCGGATCGGTCCCGTTCCGGCGCAACAGGGCGGCCGCGTCGGGCGCGGGGAGCGGGGCCTCGCCGGGAGCCGGCGCGCTGGCTACACGTTCGATGACCTCGGGTGGAGCAACGACGCGGGTGTTGGTCCCGGCGCGTTCTGTGACCACGGCGTCAGGTTACTCAGCCCCCGCGGCGGTAGGTTCTGGCGCCGTGCCGGCCCTGCGCCCCACCTTGTCGCACAGCCGTGCCCGCCACTATCGCCGGGCGGGTGGTCCGTGGGACCGCGGCCCTCTCGACGCCGCGGGCGTCGGCAACGGGACCATCGTGGACGACACCGTGCGCTTGTCGGCCGGAGGCGTCGAGGCCGCGGTGGCCGCCCTCGCCGGTGTGCTGGCACGGGCCGGCGCGCGCCGCGGACGGTGCGTCTCGTGGCAATTGCCCAACTCCGCGGCGGCGGCCGTGCTCTACCGGGCGTGCTGGCGGCTCGGGGTAGTGGCGGCGCCCTTGCACCACCGGCTCGGGCCCGCCGAAGTCGAGGCCGCGCTCGCTCAAGTCGACCCGGTGGTGGTGTTGGCCGCCGCGGGTATGCCCGCGGCCGATCGCGCCGGTGCCGCCGTACTGCGCGGCCCCTGCACCCCCGATGCCGTGATCGGCCTGCTGGGAGCGGGCCCGCCGGTCGGGGCCGGGGCCGTGGCGGTGCGCCCGTCCGATCTGGCTGTGGCGCTCTTCACCTCCGGATCGACCGGCGCGCCCAAGGCAGCCCTGCACACGCACCGGGGGCTCGGGTACAAGGCGGCCACCATGGTGGCGGTGCACGGACTCGGTCCGGGTGACGCTGTGTTGATGCCGGCGCCCCTGGCCCACGTGTCCGGACTGCTCAACGGCGTGCTCCTCCCCGCCGCGGCCGGGATCCCGTCGGTGCTCATGGCCCAGTGGGACCCCGACACCGCGCTCGACCGGATCGAAGTGGAGCGCGTGAGCTTCATGGGCGCGCCGCCCGTGTTCTTCTCGCAGATGGCCGCTTCGGAAGGATTCAGTCCGGACAAGGTGCGGTCGCTGCGCCTCGTCTCGACGGGCGGAGCGTCGGTGAGCCCGGCCTTCGTCGATGCCACCGCGGCCGCCTTCGACTGCCGCGTCAAGCGGACCTACGGATCGACCGAGGCACCGACGGTGACGACATCGGGACCGGACGACAGCCTCACCCGGGCGCGCGACACCGACGGCCACGCAGTGGGCGAAGCCGAGCTCGAGGTGCGCGACCCCGATACCGCTGCCCGGCGGCCGGCCGGCGACACCGGTGAATTGTGGGTGCGCGGCCCCGAACTGTTCGTCGGATACGCCGACGCCGGCGCCACGGCGCGGGTGGTGGGCCGCCCCGGTGGGTGGTACCGCACCGGGGACCTGGGCACGATCGACGACCAAGGGTGGCTGCGAGTGGTCGGTCGTCTGTCCGACATCATCATCCGCGCCGGCGAGAACATCTCGGCCTCCGAGGTGGAAGCGGTGCTCGAAGCCCACCCGTCGGTGCGCCACGCGGTGGCCGTGGCGGTCCCCGACCCCGCAGTCGGCGAGCGGGTGGCCGCCTTCGTGGAGGCCAGCGAGCCATTCGACCTCGAGGCGTGCCGTGCCTGGTTCGCGACGCGCGGGGTGACGCGCTTCAAGACCCCGGAGTACGTGGTCCAGCTCGACGCCGTCCCCACTCTGGCCGCGGGCAAACCCGATCGCGCCGCGCTGCGCACGCGGGCGGCTGGCCTGGCCGAGGGCGCGTGAGCTTCACGACGCCAACGCGTCAGACGCGGGCAACTCAGAAGACGGGCAGCCCGGCCTCGGCCCGGGGTCGCAGAATGCGGGCGATGCGCTCGCGGTGGTAGCGCGCATCACCGAACGACACCTGGTCGAGCTGAGCCCGCTTCAAGAAGAGATGCAGGTCGTGCTCCCAGGTGAAACCGATGCCCCCGTGGACCTGCAGGGCCGACGCCATGACCCGGCGCGACGCATCGGAGCACCACACCTTGGCCGCCGACGCCGCCGTGGAGGCCTCGGGGTCACCCGCGCCGACCGCCCATGCCGCGTAGTAGGCCGCCGAGCGCATGCCCTCCACGTCGACAAGCATGTCGGCGCAGCGGTGCTTCACGGCCTGGAAGCTCCCGATGGGACGGCCGAACTGCACGCGGTCCTTGGCGTAGCCCACGGTCATCTGGAGCACCTGGTCGGCGGCACCGAGCATCTCGGCTGACAAGGCGGCGGCGGCGAGGTCGATGACGGCTTCCACGTCGCCGGGACCGCCCAGGCACACGGCCGGCTCCTCTTCCCATACCAGGCGGGCGATGGCGCGTGTGTGGTCCATGGCCGGTTCCGAGTCCGGCCGGCGTCGGGCGTCGGGCGCCAAGGCGAACAGCAGCTGGCCCTGCTCGGTGGCCGCGCAGCTGACCACCACGTCGGCGGCTGGCGCGTAGACGACCGGGTCGGTCCGCCCCGACACCGTCCACGACCCGGCGCGCTCGGTGGCCCGAGGCGCATCAGTCGTGCTCGACCAGGCCAGCGCGCCCACGGCTTCACCGGCACCCAGCCGCTCGATCCACCCGGCCAGGTCGGTGTCGCCGAGCGTCGTGGCACTCGCGGCGAGAGCGCTGTCGACCCCGCGGCGCAGCGCGCCGAGGGCCAGGTTGGTCCCGAGGAAGGGGACGGGGGCGAGACGGCGCCCCAGTTCTTCTCCCAGCACCGCCACTTCGACCCGGCCCAGCCCCAACCCGCCGTCGGCCTCGGGCATGTCGACCGAGAGCCAGCCCTGCTCGGCCATGGCCGCCCACAGGTCGCGATCGAAGTGGTCCTTTGTGCCGGCGACGGCCCGCACCTGCGACGGTGCCGCCATGGAGTCGAGCAGCGTGGCCGCGGCCTTGCGCAGGTCGAGCTGGTCGTCCGACAGGTCGAAGTCCACCCGACGATGGTATCGGTCGCCCGGAAGACGAGTCTGACGCTTGTGTCATGCTTTGCCGGCCGATGGACCTCACCCCAACGCAGGAGATGGTCGAGCTCCGGGCCGAGGTGCGCGCCTGGCTCGAAGCCCATCTGCCGTGGGAGTACGGCGTCGGCCTGCCGCCTCGTTTCTCGGAGCTGGCCGAGGAGGTGGCGTTCCTGCGACGGTGGCAGTCCGACCTGGCCGGGGCCGGATGGGTGGGAGTGACGTGGCCCACGGACTACGGCGGGAGAGGGCTGGGGCCGGGCGCCAACTTCGTCGTCCAGGAGGAGCTCGCCCGGGCGCGCGCCCCCGAGTTGGTGGGGCGCATCGGCATCAACCTGGCCGGCCCCACCCTGCTGGCCCACGGCACCGCAGCGCAGAAGGCGCGGTGGCTGCCCGCCATCCTCCCGGCCGCCGAATTGTGGTGCCAGCTGTTCAGTGAGCCCGACGCCGGTTCCGACCTGGCCTCGGTGCGCACCACCGCCACGCCCGCCGAGGGGGGCTGGGTGCTCCAAGGGACGAAGGTGTGGACCTCGTACGCGCAGTTCGCCGACTGGGGCGTGTGCCTGGCCCGCAGCGACGCCGCTGCGGCCAAACACCGCGGCCTGTCGTTCTTCGTCGTCGACATGCACACGCCGGGCGTCGAGGTCCGGCCCCTCGTCCAGCTGACCGAAGAGGCGGAATTTAACGAAGTCGTGCTCGAGCAGGTATTCGTCCCCGACGACCAGTTGGTGGGCGCGCCCGGTGAAGGTTGGCGGGTGGCCGGATCGACGCTGTCGCACGAACGCGGCGTGAACCCCCGCCAGCTGGTCATCCACCTCCAACACCTCGAAGAGCTGTTGCGCACGGCCGCGGCGGGGGGCGCCTTCGACGACACCCGGCTGCGGCGCCGGCTCGCTCAGGCCTACGTGGAGGTTCGCCTCTTCCAACTGCACAACTGGCGGTCGCTGTCGCGTCTCGAGCGAGGGCTCGAGCCCGGGCCCGAGGGCAGCATCCTCAAGCTCTATTGGAGCGAGATGAGCAAGCGGCTCCATGCCCTGGCCCTCGACGTGCTGGGCGACGCCGCGCCGCTCTGGCACGGTGCCGAGGGGAACCCCGGCGACGGTTCGTGGCAGCGGGCCTGGCTCTACTATCAGGCGTCGTCGATCTTCGCCGGCACGAACGAGATCCAGCGCAACGTCATCGGTGAGCGGGTCCTCGGCCTGCCCCGTGACCCCGTGCCCGAGGTGGTCACGGCGGGCGGTGGGAGGAAGGAGGCCGGTGATGGCAGCTGACAAGCGGGCCGGCGGTTCGGACAGCCGCCCACCGGTGG
>DATGGF010000571.1:0-2495 GCA_035308625.1 Acidimicrobiales bacterium
CCTCACCTCGAAGGAACTGGCCGGCCAGGTGAACGGCAGCCTGTCCAACGCCCACAAGCTGGCGTCGGACCTGGGCGTGGCTCTGGGCATCATCATCCTGGCTGCCGGGCTGTTGATCGCCGCCCTGCTGACGCTGTCCAGCATCGCCAAGCGCGTGCGTGAGATCGGGACACTGCGAGCCATCGGGTGGACGCGCCGCAGCGTCGTCGGCCAGATCATGGCCGAGATGCTCGGCATCGGCGTGGTCGGCGCGGCAGTGGGCGTCCTCGTCGGGCTCGGCGTGTGCGGCATCGTGAACGCCTTCGGCCCCAAGCTGTCGTACACCGTGTCGGGGGCCACGGTCGGCGCGTCGTCGGCCAGCGCCTTCGTCCATCAGTCGGCCGCGGCGGCCGCCGCGCTGACCAAGACCATCCATCTGCACACGTCGATCTCCGTCCTCACCGTGGTGGCCGCGGCCGTCATCGCCATCGTCGGGGCCCTGCTGGCCGGGGTGGCGGGCGCCTGGCGAGCGGCGCGCCTGTCACCGACAGCCGCTCTGCGGGACCTCGGTTGAGCACGGGGAGACGGGAGCAACCATGACCGAGCCGGTGACGACCGTGGTCGAGGAGCGGCCGCTCTATTGCTTGCGGGGCGTGCAGCGGCACTACTTGAAGGGCCCGGCCGCAGTGGCCGCGCTGCGCGGCGTCGACCTCGACGTGGCGCGGGGCGAGTTCCTGTGCATCGAGGGACCTAGCGGGTCGGGCAAGAGCACCTTGTTGCAATTGCTCGGCGCGCTCGACACCCCGAGCGCGGGAACCGTCCAGATGGACGGCGAGGAGCTCGGGAAAGCCGACGATCAGGTCCTGACCGGGATCCGTTCCACACGCATCGGCTTCGTCTTCCAGCAGTTCAACCTCATCCCCACCCTGAGCGCGGCCGAGAACGTGGCTTTGGCCATGGTGCCTCAGCACGCCTCGCGCGAGGACAGGGCGGCGCGGGCGGCAGAGCTGCTGACCCGGGTGGGGCTCGGGCACCGTCTCGACCATCTGCCGTCGCGGCTGTCGGGCGGGGAGCAGCAGCGCGTGGCCATAGCCCGGGCGCTGGCCAACCGGCCCGAGGTCATCGTGGCCGACGAGCCGACAGGCAACCTCGACTCCGAGAGCGCCGGCGAGGTGATGGGGCTCCTGGCCGAGCTCCAGCGCAACGACGGGGTCACCATCGTGATCGCCACCCATGACCCTGAGGTGGCGCAGCGGGCGAGCCGCCACATCCGGCTGCGCGACGGACTCATCGTCTCGGACTGAGGGCGACGTCCTCACTCGACCGGCGCCACCCCCGGTCACGAGATCGCCGGCCCGGGCGAACAAGTCCTGCCGGCCCTTGCGCTCGAATCTTAGGGTTGCCTAATCTTTTCCCTGGAAGTTAGGGCACCCTCATCTTGGCTGGTCCCTGCCTCGGAGCCAGCGGAGCGGCACCGGCCAAGAGGGGGAGGCCCCAGGTCCGGGAACCGGGAGCGCGCGCCAGGTGTCACCAGCCGGTTGGAGGAGGTTCGCCGCCCCGACGCCCCCACGGCGGCTCGGGACGGGACTCCTGGTCGTGGCCGCCCTGGCGCTCGCCGGAGGAACCCTCACGGCCTGCGGAGCCAATGGAGGCTCGGCCATCACGCTCTACAACGGCCAGCACCCGCAGCTGACCCAGGCCCTGGTCAACGCGTTCGAAGAGCAGACCGGGATCACGGTGCGGGTGCGTACCGACGACGGGATCGTGCTGGCCGACGAGATCCTCCAGGAGGGCTCGAGCTCACCGGCCGACGTCTACCTCACCGAGAATTCTCCCGAGCTGATGATGCTCCAGGGCCGCGGTCTGCTCAGTCCGCTCCCGTCCTCGGTGCTCTCGCAGGTCCCCCCGGCCGACAGCTCACCGGTCAGCCGATGGGTGGGCGTGGCGCTGCGGGTCGGGGCACTGGCTTACGACCCGGCGCGGGTGACGGGCAGCGCGCTGCCGGCCCGCGTGCTCGACCTGGCGCAGCCCCGATGGAAGGGAAAGGTGGCGGTTGCGCCCACCGACTCGGACTTCGTCCCGTTGGTGGGTGCGGTGCTCGCCACCTACGGCAAGGCCCAGGCGCTCGCCTGGCTCCAGGGCCTCAAGGCCAACGCCTCGGTCTTCCAGGACGACGAAGCCGTGGTGGCGGCGGTCAACCGGGGACAAGCGGCCGTGGGGCTCGTGAACCAGTACTACTGGTACCGCCTCCGACTCGAAGAGGGGGCGGCGGCCATGCACAGCCGGCTGTGGCTCTTCCCCCATCGCGATGTCGGGAGCATCGAGAACATCTCGGGCGCCGCGGTGCTGGCCTCGTCCTCTCACAAGACGTCGGCCCGGAAGTTCGTCGACTTCCTCGTGTCCGCCCGAGCCCAGCGGATCCTGGCCGACGGCGACGACTTCGAGTACCCGGCCCGTCCCGGGATCGACCCCAACCCGGCACTTCCGGCCCTGGCCAAGGTGAACCCGGCCGTCAT
>DATGGF010000572.1:0-2240 GCA_035308625.1 Acidimicrobiales bacterium
GCTCGTTTCCTTCCTTCATGGCCAGCCCTTCGCGCAGCAGGGCCCGCATGGAACTGTGCGTGGTGCGCCGGAAGGCCAGCGCGTTACGGAGCGCCCGGGGCAGCGCGGTCACCCGGCCCGATGTCTGCAGCCGCTCGACCAACTCGGTGCGGATGACCCGTTGGGGCGCGCCGTCGACCCGGGTGGTGACCACGGTGCCGGTGATCGTGGTCTCGAGGTACCGCTCCTTCACGACGTCGGGGACAGTGCTCTCTTTGGTGAGCAGGAAGCGAGTCCCCATGGCGATGCCGCTGGCGCCGTAGGCCAGGGCGGCCACAAGACCACGTCCGTCGTGAAAACCGCCAGCCCCGATCACCGCCACCTTGTCCCCGACCGCCTCGACCACCGCAGGCAACAACAACGAGGTGGGCACTTCCCCGGTGTGGCCCCCGCCTTCGGCACCCTGGGCGATGACGCCGTGCACACCCCAGGCAGCCACCTTCTCGGCGTGACGGCGCGCCCCCACCGTGGGCATGACGAAGACGCCGGCCTCGGCCAGCCGAGCCACCATCTCGGGCCGTGGCGCCTGGGCGAAGCTCGCCACGCGCACCTGTTGCTCGATGAGCAACTCGACCCGCTCGGCGGCGTCAGCCGAGTCGGTGCGCAGGTTGACCCCGAATGGCGCGTCGGTGCGCTTCTTCACCTCGTCGATGGCCGCGGCCAACTCGTCGAAGCTCATGGTGGCCGAGGCCAGGATCCCCAGTGCGCCGGCCGCGGCCGTGGCCGCCACCAGACGAGGCCCGGCCACCCAGCCCATGCCCGTCTGGACGATCGGGTAGCGCACCCCGGTCAGCTCGCACAGCCGGGTGTGCAGCGCCGGGTGGGGCTCCGGCAGGCCGTCGGTCACGACGGCAGCTCGCGGTCGCGCTGTCCCTTGGGGTCGAGCACTTCGCGCAACAGCTGCAGCTCCTCGGCGTCCGGCGCGCGGGTAACGGGCACCGGGTCGGGCAGGGCCAGGGTGAACCCCGTGGCCGCCTGCACCTCCTCCACCGTCACACCCGGGTGGACCGAACGCAGGCGCATGGCGTGGTCCTCGGTGGCGAAGTCCAACACCGCCAGGTTCGTGACCACCACGCGCACCTCGTGGTGGCGGGCCGCGGCGGGCTGGGAGGCCACCCGGTCGTACCCGACCCCCGACACCATGTCGACGTGTTCCACGAAGACGCGTGAGGTATGCCCGGGCACCCAGTAGCTGGTGGTGTGGTTGACGGTGTTGCCCGGTGATCCCCGCACACCGATGAGCTGGGTGGTGGGCCGGGCCCAGTCACCGATACAGCTCAGGTTCTGGTTCCCATAGCGGTCGAGCTGGCTGGCCATCATCATCACGTGACGCCGTCCCGACCACACCACGTCGAAGACGCGCCGGTACGGCATCCACGCTTCGCGCACGAGCTCGTCGGCCCCGGACGACACCGCCGGCGTGTTGGCCATCAGCGCGGCCTCGCCGTCGGTCAGCACCAGGTCGGGCTCGAAGGTCAACCGGGCGAGCCGCGCGCCCAGCGACGGGATCGTGCCGAACGGGCTGGCCAGGATCTCACCGTCGCCCCGGAAGGCGTCGGCGCACGCCACCGCACAGATCTCCGCTCGCGACACCTCGGCGCCCGACGTCACGACGCCGCGTCCTCAGCCCGAGCCGCCTGGTAGCCGGCCTCGTCGACCTGGAGGAAGCGCTTCGAGAAGGCGGCCCACTCCGTGTCGTCAGCGGCCGCCTTGGCGTATCGCCGCTGGAAGTCCTCGTCGCGCCCGTAGTCGGGCGGGCACGACGTGAAGTGCGCGCCTCGCGGTGCCTCGGCCACCGCGTCGGTGAGCAGCCGCGTCACCGTGATGGCCTGCATGGGACCCTCGTCGGCCAGACCTCCTGGAGCAACGATCTTCTCGGCGGTGACGAAGCGGCGCTCCGCCGCCCCGAGGAAGAGGTCGTCGAAGAAGGGGTCGGGGCCCAGCATCTGGCCGTTCCCATGGGTGTCGGCGCGATTGCAGTGCACGAAAGCCGCGTCGAGACGGAGTGCAGGCATGGCCACGAGCTCCTCACCGTCTTCGTATGGCGACGTCACCGTGCGCAGTCCGGGGTTGACGCGCATGACGTCCGAGCCGAGCCCGGCCCGGGTGGGAAGGAAGGGCAGGCGATGGCTGGCGGCCAGGAGCCCCAGGTAGAACATGCCCTCGTCGACCTCCATGGCTTCGATCGCCCCGCTCTGGCG
>DATGGF010000573.1:0-5062 GCA_035308625.1 Acidimicrobiales bacterium
CAGTACTTCTTCATCTCGATCCGCTCGCGGTCGTTGTTCTTGTTCTTCATGGTGATGTAGTTCCGGCGCTTGCAGACCTCGCACGCGAGGGTGACCTGGACCCGCTTCTCGTTCTTCGGCATCTCCCGCCTCCTTCTGTCCCGGCCTCTTGTAGCGGCGGCGGGACTCGAACCCGCGACCCCACGATTATGAGCCGTGTGCTCTGACCAACTGAGCTACGCCGCCGGGGAGCCCCCTGTCGGAATCGAACCGACGACACCAGCCTTACCATGGCTGTGCTCTGCCGACTGAGCTAAGGGGGCAGACGGAGGCACGTCCGCGCCGGGGGAGCATAGTCGACGCCCCCACGAAGCCATCTCGGGCGGGGACACTCCCCGAGCCCCGCCGGTACCATCGGCGAGCCATGGACCTCGAGGTGCGCATGGCCCGGCCGGCCGACGCGGAGGCCATCCGCGCCATCTACAACGCCGAGGTGAGCGGGTCGACGGTGACCTTCGACCTCGTCCCCCGTTCGGCCGACGAGCAACGGGCATGGATCGACGAGCACCAGGGCGCCTACCCCGCCGTCGTCGCCCTGGCCGGTGGAGCGGTGGCGGGCTTCGGGTCGCTGTCACCCTTCCGGGAGCGCCCGGCCTACGCCACTACGGTCGAGGACTCGGTGTACGTCGACGCCGGGCAACGAGGCCGCGGCGTCGGCCGGCGTCTACTGGCCGAGCTCATCGAGCTGGGCACCCGCCAGGGCTTCCACACCGTCGTCGCCCGTATCTCCGGGGACAACGAAGCCTCCATGGCCCTGCACTACGCCGAGGGCTTCGTCCTCGTCGGAGTGGAGCGCGAAGTGGGACGGAAGTTCGGACGGTGGATCGACGTCACCGTCATGCAGCGGATGCTGTGAGGCTCGCCGGCTCGCCCGAGCGCCGCCGCCACCGTGGCAGTAGCTGCTCCCGGTCGAAGGGCGTGAGCGGCACGGTCAAAATGGCCAGGCACGCCAGCAATGCCACCGCCACGGTCAGCGGGTTGGCCGCCAGCAGGTCGGTGACCAGCTGCTTGCCACCAGGGAGGCCGATGAAGGCCGAGGCCACCGAGAACCCCACGATGAGGGTCCGGACCCGCCCGAAGGCCACCGGCGCCAGCAGCACCAGGCCCCACGACAGGTACCAGGGTTGGACCACCGGCCCGAGCGCCACCACCAACAACATGGTGAGGCCCATCGCCTTCATCGTCCCCACCCGGTCGACGTGCAGCAGCAGCCAGACCCCGACACCCGCCGCCACCCCGAGTCCGAGCAGCCGCGTGCCCGAGAGCATGGTGTGGAGCGGCACCATCACGTGGAGGAAATGGGCCACGTCGGTGAGGACGATGCCCACCCCGGTGGCCGGCGCCACCCACGAGCGCACCGTCCCGGGCGTGGCCAGGTTCAGCACCCAGCTCCAGCCGAGACCGGTCACGAGCGACAGCGTGCCCATGACCAACGCCGAGATCAGTCCGGCGGTGACGAGTGGACGGATGCGGGCGCGCACCGGGACGCCGCGTCCCATCCACTCCCAGCCGATGTAGAGGACGCCGATGGCCGCCGGTACCTTCACCGCCGCGGCCAGCGAGCACACGACGATGCCGGCCACCGGCCGCCCGCGTTTGGAGAGGGCCAAGCCGACGGCCAGCAGCCCGAGCATCAGCGCGTCGTTGTGGGCGCCGCCCACGAGATGCAGCATCGAAACCGGATTGAGCACGGCCATGGTGAAGACATAGGCCGGGTCCTTGCCCAGACTTCGGGCCAGGGTCGGCACCGACAGGGCGATGAGCGCCACGCCGATCAGGGCGAGCGCCCGGAGCAGGACCAGGTCGACCATCTCGTTGTGGCCCGACAACGAGGTGAGCGCCCCGTCGGCCTCCATGAACAAGGGGCCGTACGGGGCGGGGACATAACGCCAGAGCGGGTCCACCAAGCTCGCCGAGGGGGTCGCCCCCAGCACGCCCGGGCCGTAGTGGTACGGGCTGATGTGGTGGCTCATCATCTCGCCCTGAGCCGCGTAGCTGTAGACGTCGCGACTGAACAAGGGCGGCGCCACCAAAAGGGGCACCACCCACAGGGCGGCCACCGCCATCAGCTTGCGCACGGGGATCCCGTCGACCCGAGCCGTGGCCCGGATGAGCCCGTACCAGACCCGCATCAGCAACAGGAGCCCCCCGTACACGAGGACCAGCCCCAGGAGCAGGCCGCGCGACGACGGGGTCTGTCCGGCGGCGGCGACACCGAAGAACCACGCACCGGGCAGCTTCAAGGCGAAGGGCGAACGTTGCTGGGCCACACCCACGGTGATGGCCGTGACGGCCAGGAAACCGAGGATGGCCGGCCGCACGAGCACACGGGCACCGTCGCCGGCGATGCGATCGGCCGACACGTCGGGAACCAGAGCGGCAAACGGCCAACGCGTGCGCACGCGCGCGTCCCACGCGGCCAGCCGGTCGAGCACGCGCTCGACTGCAGTGGGAGATGCGGTGAGAGCGGACCGTCGCGTATCGCCGCCGACGATCGTCGTCTCCTGTGCGCTCATGGCCTCGGTCCTCGTCCCGGTGTGGTGACGGGGCTGTTGCCGGAGAATTCCGATCACCGCTGGAGTACTGCGGCCGGCGGGGGATCCGGCTGTGGGCCGGGTCCGACCCGGCCCGGCTTTCGTCACGGCATTGTAATGAACCGGGGCGGGGTCACAAGGGCGCTCGCGGGCGGACCGGACGGGCGACGAGATGCCACCGGACGACCTGGGGTGGGCCGGGAGGGATTCGAACCCCCGTAGGCTGTGCCGGCAGATTTACAGTCTGCTCCCTTTGGCCACTCGGGCACCGACCCGGGGAGAAGATACCGCGAGGCGCGCGGGCCCACCGACTCCCGGCGGCGGCCGAGAGCCGGGCGATAGGGTCTCGTGCATGCCCACCTTCGACGTCGTTTCCGAGGTCGACATGCAGGAGATCCGCAACGCCGTCGACCAGGCCAACCGGGAGGCGTCCACCCGTTTCGACTTCAAGGGCACGGACTCGACCATCGAACTGGGAAGCAACGAGATGGTGCTGCGCTCGGCCACCGAGGACCGGCTGCGGGCCCTGCACCAGGTGCTCGAGGAGAAGATCGTGCGGCGCCAGGTGTCGCTCAAAGCCCTCGACAACGGGAAGATCGAGGAGGCCACCAAGGGCACGGCCCGTCAGGTGGTCAAGATCCGGGCGGGGATCTCGGCCGACCACGCCAAGCGGATCAACAAGGCGATCAAGGACCTGAACCTGAAGGGGATCTCCTCACAGACCCAAGGCGAGCAGGTACGGGTTTCGGGCAAGAAGCGCGACGACCTGCAGGCCGTCATCCAGGCGCTCAAGGAGCAGGACTTCGAGGTCCCGCTCCAGTTCACCAACTTCCGGGACTGACCGCCGGCCGGGTGCGGCCCGGCCCGTCGACCGGCCTACTGGGCAACCTCGAGCTCGACGTCGGTGTCGTGGTGCACGTGGAAGAGCTTGTTGAAGAGCAGGAACTTGAGCACCCAGAGGATCCCGAAGGCGAGGAAGTTGGCCCCGAGCACCAGCACCGTCTTGCCGAGGTGATGGAAGTGGTGGACCTGGCCCAGGTGGCGGGCCTCGGATGACGTGAAGATGGAGAAGACGATCCCGGCGACGGCCATGGCCCAGAAGGGAAGGACCTCACGGGTGAGGTGAGACCGGCCCGACTTCCCCCACGCCCAGTTGCGGTTGAGGTAGTAGGAGGGGATCGTCGCCACCATGTTGGCGACCACGGTGTCGGTGACTTCCCCGCCCTTGTTGAGCGCGCCGTAGAGAATGGCCAGGACACCGAAGGAGACGATGGTCGAGACAACCGACACCATCGAGTAGCGGAAGAGCTTCTTGCCGTGGGGTGACTGGTAGAGCCGCCAGAGGCGAAGGATCGTCTCGCGGAGCATCAGCTCATCCTACCCACGAGCACCCAGCACCCCCCTGGTACAACCCCGACAACTTCCCAATCCGGCTCAGGCCGGCGTTGCCCCCGCCTCGAGGCTGTTCGCCAGTGCCACTTTACCAAGCCAGGTGGCACTTGGTTTGGGCGCGCGGCGAAAGTCCTGGCGGTCCACCTCGACCAGGCCGAAGCGCGGCCCGTAGCCGAGGACCCACTCGAAATTGTCCATGAGGCTCCAGTGGACGTATCCCCGCACGTCGATGCCGTCGTCCAGGCAGCGACGGACCCCAGCCAGAGCCTCGGTGACGTAGGCCCGGCGCTGGTCGTCGTCCTCGGTGCCGATGCCGTTCTCGGTGACCACCACCGGGATCCCGCCGGTGAACCCCCAGGCCCGGCGGATGGTGGCCTCCAGGGACTGGGGCCAGTACTCGTAGCCCATCTGGGTCACCGGGACGCCGGGCTCGGGCCCGAGCATGCCGGAGGGGCCCACCCGGGCCCGGCTGTAGGTCTGGACACCCACGAAGTCGTCACCGCCAGTGGCCTCGAGAAACACGTCCTCGTTGGCCCGGCGCACCTCGTCGAGCTTGGCCTCGCCGCCGTCGACGGCCTGGTAGTCGTTCATCGAGAGGGTGAGGCCCACCGGGAACGTCCCCGGGCCCGACCGGAGCGCCTCCACCGCCCGGCGGTGGCCCTGGCACAGGGCCTCGGACACCCGGGCCCGGCGATCGGGATCGCGCACCCCGGGGGGGAAGATGCCGTACTCGTAGCCCATGATCGACACGATGTTGGGCTCGTTGATGGTGCACCCGTAGCCCACCAGGTCTCCCAGGTGGGCGGTGACCTTTTCGCACAAGCGGCCGAACCGGTCCGGCGCATCGGGGGACTCCCAACCGCCGCGGGCGGCCAGCCACGACGGCGTCGTGAAGTGGTGGTACGTGACCATGGGGATGAGCCCGCGCTCGTGGCAGCCGGCGCACATGGCCCGGTAGTGGTCCATCGATGCCGTCGACCACTCCCCTTCGGCCGGCTCGATCCGGCTCCATTCGATGGAGAAGCGGTAGGCCCCGAACCCGAGGGAGACCAACAGGTCGAGGTCTTCGGGCCAGCGGTGCCACGAGTCGCAGCCAT